>JBBTYS010000053.1:0-6495 GCA_038078535.1 Patescibacteria group bacterium
AGGAATCATCTTCGTAATGGGCGTCCTGTATTTGATTTCCCCATTTGGGAAGGATGTTAAATCTAAAGCGGTTGCTATTATTAATCCCTCCTCAGCTGAACGCCAAGAACTCAAAAAAGCCAATAAGAGTTTAGATTCTATTACCAAAGCTATAAACGGGCCTGCTGGAACAAATCTTAGGACGTCTGACAGACTAGCCATTAAAAATATGGTCCATGAGGCTCAATCGTCCATAGCTAAAGTTGAAGAGCAAATTGACGATAGCGACTTAATGGCAAGTGTTAACTCTCTTATAAGCAAAGTGGTCCGTCGGGACAATCCCAATCAAACTACCTGCAATCCCTAGTTGGTTTGTAAAAATTAAAGCTGGCCGTTTCCGGCCAGTGAACTCCGCAAGGAGCGTACTCTTATCTAAACTTGACTTACATCCACGGAACTAATCCCGCGAGAATTATCGAACTCCTTAATGGTATCTAGAAAATCGGTAAAGAGAGCCCGATTGTACTTCACTCGAACGTCTGTGGCAAACGCAATAAACTTTCTCATATCTTCTGGCCCCGTCGCCGGCTTGCGCCAGTGTTCACGAAGTGTGCGAAAGGCATTAACGCCTACCACATTAGGGTCACGACCGTTCAAGTCCAAACCTTGCCGGAGTCGGTGCAAGCCCAGGTCCACGTATGGCTCACCTTGCTTATCGAAAAGCATTTCACGCAAGGCCAGTATTGAGACAGCGAAAGATTGGCCGTTGTCGGGAATCTTGGGGCGCAACACCTTTTTGACTTAAACAGGCTCTGGTTTGGGTTCGGGCTCGGGTTCAGGGTCTGGTTCGGGTTGCGCTCTCTGTCTTACCACCGGTGTTGCAGCTATATGAGCAATCGCATCCAAAAAATTATTAAGACTTGTCGCCAGCGAGGCCACGTTATCTTTTAGGCCCTGCTGAGCCTTCTTGCTCAAAAGGCCAAGTGTGGCTGTCTGGGTTTGTCTCGGCAAAGCGAGGTAAGCGTCTATGAGGGGGGCAACTGATGGTGCTCGATAACCCACACCCATAATTCGCCGCAATATTTCTACGGGGTTTTCGGGCATTTTATCTTGAACAGTTTTTTGACCCCTCGCAGTAACCTGTCTGGCTTCTAACTCTAAGGGTCGATTACCTGAAAGAAGTTCATGAGCCAGCCTGATTTTCTCGGCGTGAGGCCCTCTAAATTGCGCCAGATTCAAGGCGCTTGCTTGAGGTAGGGTGCCTTGGCGAACCATCTCTTGAATCTCAGGTGGAATCTCATCGAGAAGAGCGATTCGATTCCTGATGGTCTGGACCGAGACACCCGTCTCTTCAGAAATCTCCAACCAGGTCATCTTCTCTTGGTCGTGGAGCCTGCGAAAAGCCTTTGCTTCTTCAATCGGGTTCATATCCCTTCGTAGGAGATTTTCAACCAATGAAAGAGCATAGCTGTCTTGGAGATTCGTAACCACGAAATCACTGGAAGTCTCGCCCAGCAACTTTAGAGCGCTGATACGGCATTCGCCGGCGACCAGCTTAAACCGGCCGGGTGAATCCAAATTGTGTTTGACCACAGGTTTCTGAAGCAGGCCTCGTTTCTTAATAGACCGAGCCAGCTTCTCAATGTGGTCATGAGGTTTGTCTTCGCGAGGTTGGCCAGGGTCAAGGTCAACCAAATCAAACGATATGTTTTGCGTGCGACTTTCGAGCACAAGAGCTTCACCCACAGGCCACCTCCTTCTTTAGATTTTCAAGTTACACGCCCCATATTAAACAATATTAAGATTATGTCAAAATTAAAACTGGCCGTTTCCGGCCAGTGAACTCCTCTTAAGTCTCGTCAAAACCCAGACTACCTTGTGGATCGACGACAGGTTCTTTGGTTGGTGGAGGTTCGGGCTCTGTAACAAGCTCCCAGATTGCGTTACCTTTCGAGGCCATGCCGAGATATTTTACATAGTCTCTTGCCTGACCCAAACTGAAAGAGGTACTACCGGTTCCTATTCTTGGGCGGCCACAATTAGATTCATCGCGCCCTGAGGCTTCTGAAATTTCTCTTGTGGTGGCTTTGCCACCCAACCTCTTCAAGATACCAATGAGTTCGCGCTGAAGCTTTGTTGGCT
Organism: Patescibacteria group bacterium; assembly: GCA_038078535.1. Lineage (GTDB taxonomy): Bacteria > Patescibacteriota > Minisyncoccia > 2-02-FULL-40-12 > GWA2-44-9 > 2-01-FULL-41-21. The sequence goes on from JBBTYS010000053.1 coordinate 2,122, forward strand.
TATTCAATCAACGGACCTCTCAAAAGCAAAATACCACTTAAGTGGTATTTTGCAATAACATACTCTGAATCTTTTATAAGCTAAGCTCTGTTGCCTAAATACTTACTAGCGATACTCAAAGCGAATGAAGTTAGAATGACAATAACGCTGGCAAACAAAAACCTCAACATGGTAGGGTTTGGGCCAGTATTTGCGTCAGTTGTCAAAACCATAATCATTCCGATGACAGCAAAAGCAATGGACCCACAGATAAATATTTTTGTAGTTATTTTTTGCATATTTTAATTATTGATTATTTTTATATTCTAAAATATCTCCTGGCTGACATTCTAACGCTTGGCAGATCGACTCTAGCGTAGAGAACCGAATTGCTCTAGCTTTGCCATTTTTCAAGATAGAGATATTAGCCATGGTTATCCCAACTTTTTCCGTAAGTTCGGTTACGCTCATTTTCCTTTTAGCCAGCATAACATCGATATTAATTATAATAGCCATAGGTTTGTTATACAGTTAAATCGTTTTCTGATTTTATATCGATTGCATTTTGTACTAACTTTTGGAGGACAGCCGCAAAAACCGAAACCACAAGTGGAGCAACAGCAAGCACTAACCCTATTGCCACAAGTCCTGGAGCATCATCTGCATCCGCAATCTGGAATAAAAGCGGTAGACCCGCAACATACAAAACGCTCATTGCGATTCCACAATATTTTATATACTTCAGAGCTTTAACTGAAAGTTCCGAAAAGGCAGTGTTCTTGTCGATATAGCCCAAAAGTTTAAAGGCTTGATACAGCGCAATGAAAAATGGTATCGCCGTCAGATACCCACCGATTAGGATTGGGTACTCCAAATGGGCCAGGTGTGGCCACTCTACTCCAACTCCTCTGCTTATTGCAGGGATCGCAAAGATGCAAAAAGCGAGCAGTGCGCCGGCCATAACAAAAAGAGTTGTCTTGAGAAAAATCGTTGATGGACGCTTCATACAAACAGCCTATTCCTTAATTTATCGTTTGTCAATAAATAGATGTTGATAATTAAATCTGCTATACTAACTCCATGTTCAAAAAAGAAATCTCTTCAGGCGTAGCGCACAAGATGCCAGAGGACCTACGAGAAGCAATTACATCTTCTACGGCAACAAGATTAGCATGGGAGGATATTACCCCACTCGCCCGCAACGAGTGGATTTGTTGGGTTATCTCAGTTAAAAAACTTGAGACCAGACGCCATCATATCCAGAGGTTGCGTACAGAACTCGCAAAAGGAAAACGCCGACCTTGCTGTTGGGTGGGCTGTAGTCATCGGTAAGACAAATATTCAGAAAGCTGTCTTATGCTTTTATCGAATCAGGTAGGCACCAAGTAGACAGATCAAGAATCCCAAAATTCTAAATCTTGTCCTTGCGAAAAAATAAGTAGGATGATGAATGCTTTCGTGCATGCTTTGAGAACAAATAACAAAGCCAATAAGAATGAGCAAAAGCTCCCACTTGCCTGTGATAATTGCAGGCAAGATAAGTAGTGGCCAAATCCATTTACTGTATATGTGTTGCATATAAATTAAGCCTATTGGCTAAGGCTATCACATGTTTTCAATTATTAAAACAGAGAACCGGCCGAAGCAGGTTCCTGCTGGCCGGTTAAGTTCCTGGGCACGCCCAGCTATTTTTTTGTGTGTCCCTTAATAAAATCTGCGAACACTGAACAATCTGGATCACCTTTACAGGCAAGTAGTGCTTCGTTTGCTTGAACGAAGTGATCATTTAGTTTTTCGGCTCTGCGCACCAAGGGCCTGATGTCCTCAAGCACAGAGATTGTCCAAGTTCTCTTCTCCTCTTCTGCGCGAAGAGCGAGATCGGGCCCAGTTGCTTCAAGGATTACGCTACCGTGCTGCAAATGAGTCACCTCATGAGAGAGCATTACTGCCAAATCGTTTCTCCTGGCACGATCAACAGGAGTTTTGAGTTGGTAATTGTCCCAGAACCAAACTCCCAAAAGGCTCAAGTTCACTTCGATATTGGCCTTACCATCAACGTAGCCTGAAAACATCCCATAGACCACCTGCTCATTGCCACTGATTCGATCTCCCATCAGTAGTTCAAAAGTTAAGCGATTTTCCTGGTTCTCTTTGAACATCCAGGATATCCGATCCTTAGTCCAGATCGACAGGTGTTTATTTTCCTCGAGTCCCAGATCTACTAAACCCATTACCCACCGAAAGAATGTCACGGCTTCGTCCTTAGACACGCTAACCATGGGCTTTTCTTCGGATGGCTTACTTTGCGATAAGCTCTGCGCTTTGATGGTTCCAGTAAGTACTTCCTGAACCGAAATCATAAATATCAGAGCCGACAGGCAAAGAGTGAACTTCCTTATCATTATAAATGTCCTCGCTAAAACAAAATACCACTGAAGTGGTATTTTGTCAATAAATGCTCCCCTGACGCATTGATGAATTCAGAACCTTTATGCCTAGCATTAAGAAGAGGGGTAATATGGATTCGATTCGTTATAACATCGTGCAGGTAGTGCTCCTGAGTGAGTTATTTTAGACTCAAAGCACTGCAAATTTGAATAAAATGAATCGTTCATATATATAAGCGGAACAATTATCCAACTAAAAATTAAAAGAATTCTAAGTAGTACCCTTTTATCCGTATAACCGGAATTAACCAATGTAATAGTTTTTCTTAATTGGTAAATCGGTATAAAACTGAGGAAAAAAATAAACAAACCAATTTTCCCTGACCAAGTGGTCCAAGATGGATTCCAACCCCCTCCGAAATCAACTAAGGTGGAGCTAAGACCGAAGAAAAATATAACTAGAATTACAACAACGCACAAAAAATTTAGAAATGACTTAGACATTTGATTTAATGCATCTCACCTCCTAAAAGTAAAATCCCAAATAACGGTACCCATAAAGGAGCACTAAATATAGATCCAACTAAACCAGCATCCTTGTAATTACTAATCAATAAATAACCTGTAACGCCTGATATAACAAGAACCAGACCTATAATAATTAGACCTATAGAAATAATTTTCAATAGTTTGCTCTGGTGAAAGAGAATAATCGAAAATGGTAAAAATAAAATAAAATACCAGACTAATCCTAGAGTTTGGTAATTAGATGCAAAATCAACTGTTTGAATTGAAGTAAATATTCTTCCAACAAAATACCAAATGATACCGAGCAAAAGTGAAAGTCCCAGTATCTTAAACCAAGTCATTAATTTATTTGTATTCATTTATAAAATTAGTAGAGCACTACCTGGCTCTCGGTCGTGAATAGAATTAGGATTTATTTTGTTTCCTCATCCATTGGCTAGACATCGGCATAAAGCGACCATCTCCAAGCTCAATCATCAACATCTGACCACCAACTGGGCTTTCCCTAACCGATTTCACCCTGAATGGTCCTGGACCATATTTACCAATCAAGTCCTCGACTCCCAAACTATCGCCTGGGGCGATTTGAACTTTTTTTGTAATATCGTAATTAAGTTCAACCATATCTCCTGCGGTAAATACCTCTGGTTGAAACTCTGATTCATTTGGTTTCTCTGGGCTGCTCATAAAACTATAATGATAACAAACACTGACGAAAGCCAGTGATTTTTTATTCTGCTCACCGGAAGATACAAGTTTCGAACAGTGGCTAAATGCCTTCAAATCGTATGACTGGAAGTCGGCATTCCCTGCGCCAGAGCTGGCCATTAAACAGATTAAGGGCTTACTTGCGTTGATCCAGTGAGTTAAAATGTTCTGTGCCTATGCAGAGAGTATTTTAACCTACTGAAATAATATAAGTATATTGGGCAAAAAGGAGACTTTCGGGTTTCTTTCGGGTGCAAAAAGGTTGCGAAGCGTTGTCCTCGTTCGGCCATAGGAATAATAATATGGGGAAGTAGTTGCCATGCACAAAATTTTCCAAAAATCATAAATTCAATCCCTGGGTTTATCCATAAAGTCAATATCCGCAAAAACGATAAATCCCCATAATTTCTGTGGTATTTACAAGGAGTCTGCGCCTTCAGTTTTTGCAATGAGTTCTCTGACCCGATCTATCTCTCCGAGTTGCTCTTGTTGGAATTTTACTTGCTCGAGATTATCGGGATCGACACCTGACTCTTTTATATCCTCACGAAGCCACTCTAAAACATCTTTTAAATACTCGGGGTCAGTAAACCCAACATCGACATAAAATTTCGTCTTTTCAAAGTTATGTCTCCCTGAATCTCCTTCTGGTGTATCAGGTTTAGCCCATTCTACAAATAGCTTATTGGCTTCAATAACTTCAGTGTCATTTAAATCTAAATCATCAGGGCTGGTGACCTCTTCAAAGGAACCGTTTCGGTTCAGCAGCGTG
>JBBTYS010000054.1:0-9364 GCA_038078535.1 Patescibacteria group bacterium
CGGCTTAAAATTCCCAAAACCATAGCCAGTCCAGAGATAATATAAGCTCCGAGATAATTTGACCTAGTTCTAAACCACAGAAAACTTATAATCCCAATTAGTATAAAAAATATAGACAAAGAATCACCTCTGCCTGATATGTATGATACGGCCTCAGTCTGAAGTGGGTGAATAATAAAAATTAGAGCCACCAAAAAAGCGATACGTTTATTGCTCAACCACCGAGACAACAAGTAAAATATTAGAATTCCATTACCGATATGAATTAGATTACTAACGACATGGTATAAAACTGGTGAGGAATCAGAAATAACATAGTTTCCCAAAAACGTTAGAAATAAAAATGGCCTATAATAGTTTGAGGCTAGGCCAACACCGGCCAATGCATCGTGGGTGAATATATACTTAATATTTGCCCAATTAAAGGCATGTACTGAAGGGTTGTTTAATATCCAATCAACGTCATCCCAAAACAGATTGTTGTGGATATTAAACGAATACAAAAGAGCACCGAGTCCAAAAAGAACCACCAAGTAGCTTATATTTTTACGAATAAATTCCACCTGAGTAAATTACCTTAATTCAAGCTGACCTAATTCCATAGAACCACAAAACATGTTCAACTGAGCAGGAAGTTTGGAGTCACTAAGAGTTATGAGTTCCCAATCATTGGCAGGAAGGGAATACTCTTGGTTGCCTATCTTCAAAACACGAGGACTAGCTGAAAAAGTATTATCCAGCATAATTTTAGTGTTATTAGGATAAGAAACTTGAGACGGCACTATAGATGTGCAATTTTCGTCAAGAGTTAATCGTCTATTGATTGGTTCCAGTACCCCAACCCAATACTGATACTGATTGATTTCTTTTACTATTAGTTTAGGAGTTGGCTTAGGACTACTTTTAAGTGGAGTTGGAGTTAGGGTTGGAATAAAAGTAGGAGTTGGACTAACAACGAATTCGAAATTATCTACAACATCGCCTGTTTTACTATCTTGGTTCATCAAAAAAATAAATCCTCCAATAACCACCACGGCGACAACTGAATAAATATAAGTATTTTTAATCATGAGCTATATTATAATGTATTAGTTCTAATAAACAACTACCTAAAATACGAGGGGACTTGACTTACTGAGTTATAATCTAAGTCTTTTGGATACCAATTAAACTCATTTGTATTGATACAAAATACTTTTTTAAAAAAATCTGGGTCATCGAGAACAGCTTGAGTACCAGTAGTATTGACCCAATGCAATGTGCCTGTGTCTTCACTAGTTACTTCTAGCCCGTAGACCCTTTGATCGTTAATTTCACAATTCCTAAAAAGACCTGAAGTTACCAAGGTATTCCTTGTTGATGGGACAATGTTTTTAACATTTGGAAACCCACCCAAATGGCCATAAAAATTTAAAATTATAGGATTCATAAATAATCTTTTGTATCCCCAATCATTAACAATGTAAATATCTGGGTCATTTGAACCAACTGCGCTTATTGTGTTGCCCTCACTTAAACCCAAAGCACCCAAACTAGTAAAGCCTAGTGAGGTTGGGGTTGGGGCAATTGTGATAATTGGAGTAGGTATTAAACTCGGGGTGGGGGTTGGTGTGGGAGAAGGAGTAAGCACAATAGTTCCAGGCAATGTTAATGTATTGCCATAAATTGGTATGCCATTCAAAACAGGCTCAGCTAGAGTTGGATAGGTAAATCCACCGAAACCCAAGCGAACGTTTCCAGAAGCAGACGATGAAAGACTGGCCCTGATTAGATATGTTTTAGGCGTGCTACCATTTCCAATAATAACGTTACCGAACTGAACTAAATTAGGGTTTGCGCTTTGGTTGGGATAAGTTCCTTTCAGAGTGGAACCAGAGGTAACGTCATATAGATAAATATCGGTAAAGTTACTCAAGCCCCCCGAAATATCTGTCGTCAAATAAATACCATTTATATAAACATCGGCGACGGTGGCTGTTAATGTAATCCGTGCCACATCAAAGCCTTGTGCGCCAGCCGATAAAGTTTGAGCTGGAGATGTTTCATTATGTAAGGTTGCGGTCAAAATTGGGGAATCTTGAGCCGATACAGACCAAGACAATACAGAGAAGAAGCAAACTGAAAATATAAAAGTAACTAAATATCTATTCATATATTAAGTATAACAAAAAAATATCCACGTACAACCCGCAAAACCAAAACCCCCACACTTATGTGCGGGGGTTTTGGTCACGAGAAACGTTATGACACGAATCTCGAGATTACTAAATAACTAGGTTACTTAGTAAGAGTCTGACTTTCAGCCAATGTCTTTAACATACCATCAGTAAACCAGTCATCCGTTGTAGTGGCGTGACTAGCTGCTGATTGATCTGACCAGACAAAGGAAGCACCAGAACCTCTCTGAACTGTTGAGTCGTCCGTAGACACCGTTGTTCCCTTAGGATTGGTGATACTTGTGGTGACGCTTTCATTTGTTGCAAGCGTACCGCCGACGGTTGTCTTCAATTCAAGAGTGATAGGAGTACCGGCAGAAATTACACGTTCAACAGCGAAGGTGAATTCTACGCGAGTAGTACTACCAATATCACTGACACTTGCAGTGCTACTGCCAGAGAAGGAAGTGATATCAACACCGTTTTCGTACAACTTCCAGCCAGCTGCGTTTGGACCAAATGTCCCAGCTGCTGAAGTAGATGATACGGTGAAGGTAATATCATTCCAACCAATCTGACTGCCAGTTGCGCTAACTACGGTCTTAAATAAGGTCTGAGTACCAGCGTTTAAGGTCGTACTAGGCAATGCAGAATTTGCAAAGGCTGGGTAACCCTTAACAACATAATTGGCATTACCAGTGTAACTTGCTGGAGCATAACCATTTTCTGTGGTTATTGTTCCTGCACTGTCTCGGAACTTCAAGCCATCCAACTGGACAGTAACGTTACCGGCAGTATCGTTTGATCCGACACCGACACTGGAAGTTACAACATCAACAGAGAAAGTCTTGGTTCCTTCTGTCTGACTCATGAGCAAGTTAAGACCTGTAAATGAGGCAGAAGAGGTTGACGAACTAACAGTGGCTGAGCCCAAAACTGTTCCAGCACTATTCTTCAATTGAAGAGTAGCAACGGCACCTGTTGAAGAAGCAGTGGTTGAAGAAAGATCAACATAGACTTCATCAAGGTAGTAATCATCGTAAGTTGGGGTAAGCGTAAACTGATAACCAGTCAACGTTGAACCTCCATTTGCGAATCTGGCAGCTGGAAGTGAACCGTTGGCTTTCGTCAATGAGCCAGTCTGAGAAGTTACTGTTTGACCATCAACAACGCCAGATGTAGTTGAAGTGCTAGAACCAACTGTGGTGCCAGTAGCACTGAATGACAACTCAACTGCGTCAGTAGCGGTAATGCCAGTCTCAACATTTGCCCAAACTTCAACCTGATAAGTCTTGTTAGCAGGCAATGAGAAGTTTACAGCAAAACTGGTACTAGCACTCTCAGACATAGTAGCTTTGACTGGGGAAGTGTAGATAACAGATCCAGAGTCATTCTTAACTACGATGTAGGAGTCATCCAATTCGCCTCCATCATATGATGAGCCACTTACTGTCTGAGGCATGATGTCAATCGAACTGAGGTTGACAGCTTCAGATGAAGCAGCGGTCAAAGTGAAGTGACCGACTTTTACATTATTCTTTGGATCAACAACTGACTGGTTGGCATAACCGGTATATTTACCAGCTGACAACGAACCAGTTTTAATCGTCAAAGATGTACCAGTCTTAGCGGCACTTGAAACATAATCCAAGGTCGTTAAGCGCTGAACATTTGACGAACCTGCTGAAAGATTTGCAGTAAAGGTCTGGTCAGCAGTGACATTATTTGTGCCACTAGCGTCGAAGATATCAGCTCGGATTTCTACGATTCTTGGTGTTCCTGGAACAACAATCAATGAAGAGCCAAGAGAGACTTCGGCGTAAGCGGTACTATTTGATGCAGTTGGAGAACTATCTTCCCAAAGAGTGGTTGTAGAACCAATTTGCGCACCATCAGCGAAGATAGCGGCATTTCTAAGGGCCAATAGAGCACCTGAACCAGTAGTATTATCAATGCGAAGATTTTCAACTTTCATCTTTTCGCCAGCAGCCTTGAACTCAAATCTTGCCAAGGTAACACCAGAAGCACCTTTAACTACATTTCCTGATGGAGAATCAGTAGTCTTGGTGATAGTTAATGTACCTGCAGCAATGTTTTGAGCAGTAGAACTAGCTGGGAAAGTTCCAGTTGCTAAAACTGAAGCACCATATTGGGAGTCAACAGTCCATAAATCTGACTTCTGTCTCAAAGAGAGATAGAAATTCTTGCTTGAACCGCCAACGATATTTACCAATACTTTTATGGTTCGACTTCCGGTATCGAGCTGGACTGGAGCATTACTCAAGTCAAAAACGATATATCCGTTAGCATCTTGCATTGCAACTGCTGAACCCTTCTGAACACCATCTACAAATAGACGGAAGCTCTGGAGATCACTAGCTGCAACTGAACCAACAACTCTGAACTGAACTGATTTTAAAGAAACATATCTTTGACCAACAGTTACAGAACTCTGCCAAGCATTAAAGTCATCTGAAGGGCTTGGAGCTCCGTCCGAAGTTGGAGTTGGGGCGCCTACAGCAACAGTAGCGAGGGTAGCGGTAGCAATATTATGTAAGTTTCCTGTAAGACTAACAGCGTTGCCGTTATAACTAACGAGGCGAACACCAATAGTTTCACCTGTGGTTCCATCTATATCAGACACAACTGATATCGTCTTAGAACCAGAAACTGTGAACAAACCACCAGCATCATTGAAGAAAATTTCTCCACTTGAAACAGTGGCTGCGTCGGTCAATCTCTTTGTGCCGTCATACAAATAAACATTTGTTAATGATGCATCTGCAGAAACACCAATTCGGTTTAGCTTAACTGAGTTAACAGTTCCGCTACCAGAGAAGGTGAATTCAGCTAGATTGTATCGAGCCTGACCATCAACAACAGTTCCAGAGGCTGGGTTAGAAGAAGCTAAGCTTACAGACAAACCTGCAGCTGGAGTTGGAGTTGCACCAGGTACACGAACATAGACAGGAATCTGACTTAATGCAGTGTAATCAACTGTGCTCTTTGCATACCATGAAGCTTCGTTGTTGTTTACGCAGAAAACTTTCTTAAAGAAGTTAGCATCCTGAGCAACAGCAGCATCGCCAGACATGGTTACTTTGTGAAGGGTAGCGGTGTCTTCACCGGTAACCTCAACTGCCCAAACCTGTTGTTCGTTCGTTTCGCAATTGCGGAACAATTGAGTGGTTGGGAACGCATCGCGAGCAGTAGCTGATACAGCTTTAACGTTCGCAAAGCCACCAAGGTGACCATAGAAGCTAAAAATGACTGGATTCAAGAAAAGTCTCTTGTATCCGAATGAATTTACGATATAGATATCTGGATCATTGGTACCAGAAGCACTAATCGTATTGCCTTCTGTAAGGCCATAATCTGATGGAACAGCAGCACTTGCAACCATAGGTGCAAGATAGGCAGCTCCCGATAACGACAACATGGTCGCTACCGAAGTAAGAACTGATACAGTTTTCTTCAAACCGTTTGCAGCTCCGTTTAAGGAATTAGACATTTTGTTTTTACTATTTTATCTGTTTTGTGAATCGAGTACCTATTGCCGAAGCAAGGATACTTATATCGACCACATAACAGGATTAATTACCGAAATTTACTTTCTAACAATTTTACTTGTAGCTATTTCTTATGCTTTTTCTCGACCAAGCAATATAAGAAGTTCTACCCCAAAACCAACACAATCATAAACTTAAAATTATAAACGAATTTCTATCGTAATCTAGCATTTCTTTTCGTTGTCCTATTTTTCAACGTTCTAGCCTGGGCTTTCTGCCTTTAAACATCAGGGATTTGATGTGCAAAGGTAGGAAGCTCATTTAACCGAAAAAATAACCAATCATGGTCATTTAGGGTTAATTTCTTGAGGTATTACATAATGTTTGGCTTATTTGCTTATTTATATGGTTACCACTGAAAGATGCTTAGTAATACTAGCGCAACTGGGCCTAAAAGTCAACCTATTAACCCTATAAATATCTATGGGCTATTGAGGCACTTAATTTGGCAATTCATTTACTAGAATCAATTGTACCCGCTTTAAGAAAGCAGACAAGAGCATAATTGTGGATAAAACCATCAAAAGCTGCCAATACTGTTTGGTGCACCAGGCGTGCCATTAACCAATCCGCTTTCGTTATTTTGGCCGTTCCTAGTAGAGCCGTTGTTCGTGCCCCAGTTATTACTATTTTCACCAGATTCATTAGGCTTTATACGTTCCATAGAAGATCGTGTACCTTTGTTGCCCGCATACCACAAACCTTCACACCTAACAGAATCTATAAGCAAACCAGAAGAATCCCTAAGTTCCAAGTTTTCTCCAGAATCTAGAAGTGACCCTGTGTATATCTTATTCGCCAAGGTACTCACAATTGTTACATCATCACTTCTTTCCAAAAGGTAGTATCCGTTTGGACCGATAGACCCCGACAGAGAAATTTGAGGGTCCCCATTACCAGTTAGTGATTTGAGAACCCATCCATCCAAAGAAATTGTTTTTGATGTTGGATTATATAATTCCATCCATTCATCATTTGATAATTTTGAAGAAGCCCCTGTGCCCATCCAAGCAATTTCGTTAATTACCACGAGACCAGTAGTGACAACTTCATTGGAAGGCGTTGGACTAGGTACAAGAGTATGAGTATTTTGTACTGGTGACACTAGCGGAGCAACTGGCTGAGTTGGTGTCACTGGAGGATTTATTGTTATTGAAGAAACTGGAGTTGTAGTTACATAACTAATTGGTGACAAAAGTGGTGACATTGCATTGTCACTGGTGACATTTTGAAATGTCACCACTTTTTTAGATGTCACCGGTTTTGTCACCATGTCACTTGGTGACATTTGGACTTCTTGATTAATATCTTTAGAAACTTTAGTAACTGAGAGGCCCAAGTAGCCCAGTAGGCCACTTGCATGGCTAGGAGTATAGCTATAAAAAAGTGACACCATAAAAACGAGGGTCAGTGAACATATAAATATAGTCTTTCCAGACATCCAATTCATAATTTAAAAACCTAGAGCCTGCTATGAATATTAATAATAAAAGATTTTAAGCTTTTGTTAAGTCTGGTTATGCCCAGTATATCTTCTTTAACTGGCCTTTGGCCTTTACTATTCGCAAAGCGAATAGTTGTCAAAGTAGTATTACTGGGTATGCCCAATCAAGGAGGGATAATGATCGGACATCCAATTATTCATAGCAGGCTCTAGATTTTTAAGGTGAACTAGACAGCAGAGTAGTAAACCGCACCTTTGTCTGACTTCCTTACAATAAGACCTTCTTCGTTAAGTTCCTTTAAACTTCTTTTGACTGTTCGTTCTGACAAAGCGCTAAACTGTTCAACAATGTCTCTTGTTCTAGCTTCTGGTGTCCTTTTAACAAATTCTAGAATCTTGTCTATGCTCTTATTTCTTTTTCTGTTTTCCAGTCTTGGAGACTTTTCTTGAAAAACTTCTTCTTTGGGAATAGATATAAGTTCTAAGTTCTGATTTTCTGGTAGTATTTTTTCTTCTTTGCGAGACCAAATAGTTAGGACAGACTGAAGATAATATAGGACTCTTTCGTGTGCAACCGCTAAGTAAATAGGATTCCCTTTTTTGATATAAATCACAGCCTCTAAAATATTGGACATTTCTTTGCAAGACCTTACGTGACTATCGTGGCCACCTTTATCTTTGATATAAATATAGCTTTCGAGCAGAGACCCAATAGCTTCACCGAGTCTGTTTTTAAAAAACAAATCATCCACAGAGCCATGGGCTTGGAACAGGGCAGTCAGAGTTTCAATAAATAGTTTTTGTTGATTAGTAACCATAAGTAAACTTTAGCTATTCATCTTTTACATAAAAATAAATAAAGTTCAACCTGTAAATTTAAAAATATTGTGGTCAATTATTGTGCGACATGAACAATCTGGTTAGATGACGAGCCTCGGAACAAGACCAAAACTATCACAAAAAATAATATTGACTAGCGGGGGAGTAGTAATCACCTTTTTTATTTTTTATATTTATTAAATTAAAAACAAGTATTTGAGTACAGATTAAATCCTTATAATCAACCACTATTAATCACGGCCAACCAAGCTCTACGGAACACAAGCCGTCCCTCTCCCCTGTCTCCCCTTCATGAAGTTATCCACACCCTATTAAGGTTTACACATGTTGCAAAGACTAAATTTCTAAAAACAGAAACGGGACCCGAACCATTTTTCTGGCCCGCAACAGGCGCGCTAGTATATAAAAGACTCAGATTAATCTGAGTCTTTTATATACATGGTCGGTTTTTTGAAAACCGGCGCCGTTGTGAGGACTAGTGAGTCGCTCGCTGGAAGCGACGAACGGACAGAAAAATGATTTGGGCGAGCGACCTAGTTTGTAGCTAGTAACTCTACATCAAATAATAATACTGAGTTGCCTGGGATTGGACCATAATCTTGAATACCATACCCGAGAGTGGCAGGGATAATTAATTTGCGTTTACCACCAACCTTCATGCCAGCGACACCTTCATCCCAACCCTTAATAACTTGACCAGCACCAAGTTTAAAACTAAACGGTGTTTTACCAATCGAACTATCAAAAACTTTTCCATTAGTAAACGTGCCAGTGTAGTGAACCGTGACTGTTTGGCCAGCTTTAGCAGGAGTACCCTGACCAACAAGAACATCTTGATACTGAAGTCCACTGGCTGTTTTAACTACTACCGAAGGACTTGATGAAACTACTGGGCTGGTGGTTGAACTCACTGACGGTGAGGCACTAACACTTGGACTAGTCGATTCATAAAGACCTGCTGTTTCACTCCCCTTGCGCATAAATAACCAAGCACCAACTGCGATAACTGCGATAACGATAATATACATAAAAATATTTTTCATATTATTATAATTTTTAATTTAGATTGGTCGGACCGGCTCAGGCTTAGCATTTACTGGATATAAGGCTTGGTCAATTGTTCTATCAAAACATACTCTACCTGCACCATGTTGCCAGCTATTACCAAATGGATATGCGTCTGGGTAAGCAACCGTGGCTTTATTAAAGACAGCACACAACTGAAAACCTTTTGCGCTGACAAGATGGTATTCATATGCCTCCCCTGTTTGTGGATCTCTCGGAGACATGAAACTAGATATTGGGTCATTAAGAACTTCTAAATTTGCTGGCAAAGAACCTTTTTGTTGCCAGTA
>JBBTYS010000055.1:0-6275 GCA_038078535.1 Patescibacteria group bacterium
TGTATCAGGGGCATTCGTTGATGTTGTTCAACATGAATCAGTTCGTGTTCCAAATCTTTATCTTCTAAATTTGGGCCCAGCAAGACGGCATGTCCTATCGCCATTGCTCGAGCTCTTTTCATATATCCCACCGTCCACCAAAAACTTTTTACACTTATAACAAATGCTTGTGGTTTTCCGTTCCACTTGATTGAGTAAGGAACTGAAATTAAGGCAAGTATCAAGCCTATAAGCGTATGCGGCAAATTAAGGACAAAAGAAATCATGAGCGAGCTTGTGGCTTCTGCTAGACCGTTCCGCAGACACGAAGGTGTCGAGGATGAGGAGCTGAGCAGAAGCGAGGACTCCGTGTCTACAGAAGTCATTAGCGAGCATTAATTTTTAGATTCTTCTTTTGGAGCTTCTTCGGCTTTTGGTTCTTCAGTCTTAGTTTCTTCTGTCTTTGGTGCTTCGCCAGCAGGAGGAGTTTGCCCGTCTTGCGCCGAGGCAGGCTGTTTGTACAATTCTCCGCCAACACGCTGGGCAGACTTTGAAAGGTCTTCAGTGGCTTTCTTGATTTCGTCGACACTCTCAAGTTTCAAAGCAGAACGTACTTTCTCTATTTTATCATTCAATTCCTTCTTGTCATCTTCTTTAATCTTGGCATCATTGTCTTTAATCATCTTTTCAGTCGTGTAGGCCAAGGTTTCACCAACATTGCGAGACTCAGCTAATTCTTTTTTCTTAGCGTCTTCTGAGGCAAATTTCTCGGCGTCGGCAGTCATTCGCTTCTTCTCATCTTCAGACAGACCAGACGAACCTTCGATACGAACAGATTGTTCCTTGTTAGTAGCTTTGTCCTTGGCTTTTACATTCAAGATACCATTAGCATCAATGTCGAAGGTAACTTCAACTTGTGGCACGCCACGTGGAGCTGGAGGAATTCCATCGAGAATAAATCTGCCAAGAGTTTTATTGTCTTGAGCCATAGCTCTCTCGCCTTGAAGAATATGGATTTCTACAGATGGCTGGTTGTCAGCAGCGGTTGAGTAAACCTGAGTCTTAGCAACAGGCACGGTCGTGTTCTTTTCAATCATCTTGGTGAACACGCCACCCATAGTTTCAATACCAAGCGATAGTGGAGTTACGTCCAATAACAGAACGTCTCTAATATCGCCTTGCATGATACCGCCTTGCACAGCGGCACCGAGTGCCACAACTTCGTCAGGATTAATATCTTTGTGTGGTTCTTTGCCAAATAATTTTTTAACTTCATCTACTATTAAAGGCATGCGGGTCTGGCCACCAACCATAACTACTTCGTGGATATCAGAGATACTAAGACCGGCATCTTTTACAGTTTGCTCAGTAATTTTAATTGAACGGTCGATTAAATCATGAGTTAATTCTTCGAGCTTGGCACGACTGAAAGCCAAACTAAAATGCTTTGGACCAGATGCATCAGCCGTTAAGAATGGAATATTTACTTCGGTCTGCAAAGTACTTGAAAGTTCGTGCTTAGCTTTCTCAGCAGAATCTTTTAAGCGCTGAACCACTAATTGGTCTTTAGAAACATCCATACCACTTTCTTTCTTAAATTCTTGTATGAAGTACTGGATTATTTTTTGATCAATGTCGTCGCCGCCCAAGTGGGTATCACCACCAGTACTACGAACCTCGATCGTGTCTTCAGAAACTTCGAGCACAGAAACGTCGAAAGTTCCACCACCAAAGTCATAGACAACAATCTTTTCGTCTTTCTTTTTATTGAAGCCATAGGCTAGAGCTGCGGCTGTTGGCTCGTTAATAACACGCTTCACCGTTAAACCAGCAATTTCGCCTGCATCTTTCGTGGCCTTGCGTTGAGCGTCATCAAAATAAGCAGGAACGGTAATAATCGCTTCGGTAATCTTTTCACCAAGCTTATCTTCAGCATCAGCTTTTAACTTCTGCAATATCATTGCTGAAATTTCGGCTGGCTTTTTCCAATCAGCACCAATCTTAACTTCGACATCGCCATTCTGACCTTCTCTTATTTCATAGGGTAAGAGCAATTTATCTTTTTGAACTTCAGGGTCACTAAAACGACGACCAATGAGTCGCTTTACAGAATAAATTGTATTTTGCGGATTAGTTACAGCCTGACGCTTTGCGGTTACACCAACATAGCGCTCGCCACTTTTACCAACAGCTACCACAGATGGAGTCGTGCGAATACCTTCCTTATTCTCAAGAATACGAGGCTGGCCAATCTCTACTACTGCCATCGCTGAATTTGTTGTTCCTAAGTCTATTCCAATAATTTTACTCATATATTTATTATTATTTAGTTATTTTTACTCTTGCTGGGCGTAAGACTTTGCTGTGCATTATGTAACCAGCACGAACTTGAATTACTTTTTCACCACCAGCTTCGGTTTCCACCGCCTCATGTAACGCTGGATCAAACTTGCCTGCTATCTCAATTTCTTCGACTCCATACTTTTTAAATAAATCTTTAAACTTCTTAAGTATTTGCTCTAGGCCGATACCTTTATATTCTTGAACTGCCAGCTCTAAGTCATCTACAACTTCGATAGTTTCTAAAATTACATCTTCGTTCGCGAACCTGCCAAATTCTTCCATTCTTTTAGCTTCTTCCTTTTTATAATTCAGGAAGTCGGCTCGTTCCCTCTTCCAATTGTTTAAGTACTCTTCGGCCACCGCATTTTGCGGGGCCCCGCCAACGGCGGTGGTCTTATCTATCGGCTTGGTCTCAGCTTCGTCAGTTTCAACTACTTCTTCTGTGGTCGGTTTTTGTGGTTCGTCCCTCATGTTTTATTGGTTAATTTTTTGTAATTGATTTTTCATATACTGTATAAGGGCAATGTTCTTTTCATAATCCATCCTTGTCGGACCAATCAAGGTCAGAGAACCAATGACATCCCCTGGCAAAATATACTTCGTACACATTATTGTTTCACCTTTTATTTCCTTAAATGGATTCTCGCTTCCGATAAGTATCTGGATTGGCAGAGCTGATGGCCCACCCAAGGTGTGAAAGAATTCTCTTTCTATTAGTTGGAACAGAAGATCAAATCCCTCAAAGAAGCTTGCCATCTTCAAAGCGTTGTTAAACTCTTTGAATTCTGGCATTCGGAACAAACTTACTAGACCTTGTTTAAAGAACTCTGCTTCTTGAGCTATGCCCGCTATTACTAAGCTGCCGGTACATTCTGAAAGTGCATTGGCGATAGCTTTGTTTGTCGCTCGCGGATTGTGATAGGACTTTACTAATGCTTGAATAATCTTTTTCTTGTCTTTATCTGAAGGTTTTAATTTTTCTGTTCTTTTCAAGAGCTGATTTACAAAGTATCGATAGGCCTTGTCTGTCGGCACTCGTCCGCCAGAAGTATGTAGCTGATTTAGGAATCCTTTTTCCTCTAAATCATTCATGTCGCCTCGTATGGTGGCTGAACTAACTTTAGTTTTGGCCTTTTTGGAAATTAAAGACGAAGGCACTGGTTTTGCTGATTTAACGTACTCTTTTATTATAAAGTTAAGTAGAGAATCCTGTCTTTTAGTTATACCAATAACCATATACGGACAGTATATATCCGTTAGCAGTTAGGTGTCAAGACTGCTAATGCTGCGGATAAACCCCGCCGTTGGGGAGGGTCCTGTTCCAAGCATTAGTATAAATAACCTATGGAAGTAAGGTACTTATAATAACCTAAAACATAAAGATCTCCTTGCAAATCATCACTCCCCAACAACGGGGTAAAACAAACGGCCCGCTCACGCGGGCCTAGTGGCACTATGTGTCCCATCTCAACTAGCTCGGCCTCATGACCTTCCGCACCATCGAAATGGTCGAATTGAAGCTCATGATCTTCCCAGGGTGGGAACTGCCCTTTAGGCCTATGGCCTCTACAGACCTCCACTCGAGGCGCATGAAACGCCCTGAGGTTGGAATGTGGAAGGTGCCGAATCTGGACTTTTCATCCTCGGTTTCAACATGCTCAAAAACATCAAACGTCTCAAGTCTCCCGAACGGCATTGGTTCGCCGAGAACGTCAGGCTGTGACTGCTCGGTCAGACGCCCCAGAAGAGTGCGGATTCTGTGCGCCAGCTCAGGGTCAGCGTGCCTACTACCATCTGATAGGGAGTCCGGCAACGGCTTCACCAGCTCAAGAGCCACTCGGGCCTGTTCGGAAGTCATAACGCCTTCCAAGAAGACGATGTTCCTGTGCATTTCTTCTCTGATGCTAGTGCGCAGGTCAGGCGCAATGTCTCTTTTGATATCCTGAGCCCCCCTGACCATCGCTTTCGCGATAAGCTCTGTCACAGAAAACTCAGACTCTGGCTTGCGGGTCGTAATTGTCACGCAAATATCCTTTCAAAGAAACTAGTACTTCATAAAGTATAACTAAATATGATATTTGTCAATAGCAATGTTCATTACCCAATAGCCTAGGTAAAACCAAGATGATACAATTAAAAGAACATGCGTCGTCTCAAATCTTTTTGGAAATCACTCGGACCGGGCTTAGTAGTTGGTGCCGCCGATGATGACCCAGCAGGGATTGCTATCTATGCTCTCGCAGGAGCAAAATTTGGTCTTTCCGTTCTATGGACCGTCTTTGCGACTCTCCCTTTTATGATAATCATCCAGCGTATGGCTGGCCGAATTGGTTTAGTTTCAGGTCGAGGGCTGGCAGGAAACATGAAGAAGCATTACCCGTCGTGGATGCTCATCTTTATTACAATTCTTATATCAATCGCCACGGTTATCAATATTGGAGCTGATATTTCAGCCATGGCCGCAGCAACCAAACTTTTAGTTCCACTCCCTTCTATACTAATAACGGTTATCTTTTCTTTTGTTGTTGTCGGACTAATTATTATTCTGCCCTATCGAATAATCGCTAAATATTTAAAGTGGATTGCAATTGCTCTGTTTTCATATGTCATTTCGGTATTTTTTATATCTCCAGATTGGCGAGATATTTTTTTGCACCTACTAGCTCCCAAAGCACCCCTCACAAAAGAATATCTCGCTATGATTGTGGCTATTTTCGGTACTACTATTTCTCCTTACCTGTTTTTCTGGCAAGCATCTGAGGCAGTTGAAGAAGAAAGATTGCACAGATTGCCTCATGGAATGATTCCTGATGTTAAACCTCACCCAGCACAACATTCCCCCGCTCGAATGAAAAATGAAATTGGGACGATGTATACTGACATCCGGATGGGGATGATATTTTCTAACCTCATAACCTTTTTCATTATGATTCTAGCTGCTTCGACTCTTTTTTCTCATGGATTCAACGAATTCAGCACAATAGAAGAAATGGCCACAATACTTCAACCACTAGCTGGGAGCTACACGAATTTTCTTTTCTTAATTGGTATTATCGCTTCAGGAGTTTTGGCGATTCCAGTTTTGGCAGGTTCAGCTGCGTATGCTATTGCTGAAACTATCGGTTGGAAGGTTGGACTAGATTACACTTTTGGCAAAGCCCGCCAATTCTATTTAATTCTTATTCTTGCAACATTATTGGGCATAGCCATACCTGCTTTTGGATTACAACCCGTTAATATTCTGTACTACACGGGTATTATTTTTGGAGCTGTTTCGCCATTCATCATTGCTCTAGTCATTCACATGGCCAATAATCCCAAGATTATGGGTAAATATACCAGCCGATTGTCATCTAATATTATTGCTTATATACTACTGCTTATCATGACGGGCAGTATAGTTATGATGTTCACACTTTAATGCCCAGTAATACAACTTCCAGTATGTTCTTCTATATATGTGTTAAAGAGTATCGCTGACAAGAAGATGTATATCGGGTATAGTAGTAATCTGGTTAAGCGAATAGAAGAACATAAAAAGGGCCTGAGCTTCGCAACTAAGTTTAGACGTCCATTCAAATTGATATACTTCGAAGGCTGTACAAACGAAGATGATGCGAGACGACGTGAACATTATTTAAAAACGACACAAGGCAGAAGGTTTCTAGGGTTAAGACTCTTACAGTACGGACGCAAAAAGTCGTCTCGCGCTGGAAGTTGATATACTGGGATGATTAAAATCTACAACACCCTAACTGGCACCAAAGAAGAATTTAAACCCATAAACCAGAACAAGGTCAACATGTTTGTTTGCGGACCTACCGTCTATGACCTTATTCATGTGGGCAATGCTCGAACTTTTGTTTTTTTTGACGTGGTTGGAAGATATCTTGAGCACAAAGCGTTTGAATTAAATTATCTTCAAAATATCACCGACATTGATGACAAGATTA
>JBBTYS010000056.1:0-9805 GCA_038078535.1 Patescibacteria group bacterium
GGTAAATTGCTCTCTATTTTCAGGAGTGTTTGGGGCTGTGTTGAACGCGGGCTGGTCTTGTAGTACGACGTTTTCAAATTCGGTGACTCTTGAAGTATAAGTTCCGCCACTATTTGATAGGCAACTCGTGGGAGAGCTATCTTTTTGTTGAGAATTTGGAACGCCAGACAAATTAAAAGTGTTGTGAACTAGGTCGGGGTTTATAGTGTTTAGAATTAGATAAGCTGAGAAAAGAACAATGGCGCCATAAACGGCGTTCCACATCATGCTTCTGGCTTCGCTAATCGCAGGTGCGCTACCAGCTGCTGTGAACCATTTAAACCCGGCATAGAAGAATCTTACAAATATTACAAAACCGATAATAGTTAAAGCCCAATTAAAGATAGCTTCGATGAGCTGACCCAAGTCAGTAGGGAGGCCTTCGGAGGGTATTCCAAAGTTAATAGAGCCCGGTATGGTTCCGGTTGAAGACTGATTACTATCTGACAGGCCTCCACCAGTTACGAATTTTACGGTTGAACCATCAGAGTTTGCTAGAGCATATTGATCGGTTAAACTGTTTGGAGCTACTGCTGGAAAGAATGTATTTAAAGTAATCTTTCCAGAAAAAACTTTTTGGTCCACAGCGCCAGTACCGTTGCCACTACTATTTAAAGTGGCAAATATGTCCATGTTGTCAGTATTTTTTAAGTAAAATAATCCAAAAGTCGAACTATTATTAGCAAGAACTGCTTTAGAGGATTCAATTCCAATTTTATTATCTTCATCTTCGGGATTATCGGCGCAGGTACTTAATGTTTTTGAGTAAATATTATTGTCTCTAATCCATATTGCAAGATATTCATCAGTGGCGGGACTGTAGCCAATTCCAACGTTGTGTTCAGCCGTAGAAATTTGGGAAGCCACTCCAACCACCCCATTTGCCGATACAGACTGAACCATCAGCCTACTCCCATCTACATAAGTTGAACAGTAAAGATTTTTCTTTCGATTGACAGTGATTGTTGGCTCACTCTCGGAGTTGTTAATTCCCTTTGCAAGTAATGCGGGGGTTGGCAATGCGCCGTTGCTACTTATCATGGCAATCGCAATGTCAGTTCCAGCTCCATCTTTTTCGTAAGCTATGACAAAACGTTGGTTGCCACTATCGTATTGAAGACTACTTTGGCTATAAAGTTTGGCTCCGCCCGAGGCAATTGAGAATGGGCTACCAGAAGGAATTCCATCAGAATTTAAAAACAGACCCGACAATGTTTTATTAGAAGTCCAAACAACTAGAAAAGTATTACCATTAGCACCATAGGCGACTTTGGGTGTTACGCCACTGCCGATATTAATAAGTGAACCACTGGGCTTGTTTCTCTCAGTCATTAATTGGCCTTGAATTCTGCCAGCATTTTCTGCGACAACCAACCAAAGCCTTTTAACTGGATTAAAAGCTAAACTGGGATTTTTGCCAGACATTGCTGTAACACCATCACTACTTAAGTCAGGAGGAATAACATCTGGGTCAGTAGGGTCGGCAGGACCAGTCGGGTCAGTCGGATCGGTGGGGTCCGTAGGATTTACACACTCTACAGGAGGCGCGTCCCCAGGCTCTCTGAACTGGGATATGGGTGCGCTATCAGCACACTGGGTTACAACTGAACTGCCTATTGTCTTGGTGCTATCTCCAACACTTGCAATTACATCATACATTTCTCCTTCCGCATCTCCACTCCTAGCAACAAGAATTTTATCGTCGCTCAAACCATTTACCCCCGCTCGAAAAACTCTTCCCGCCAAGAAACCCCTGCCTCGTAATGTGGTGACGACACCATTCAGAAGAGTGTTTATGGACCCAGTACTGCAATTATTTGCACTACCTACTGAGGAGTTTTGAGCTAGAACGTCGTTGATCGCAGACTGTACATCAGAAGAGTATTTATTTCCGCACTCTGCAGCTTTGGCAGTTGGCATCGCAGGCAGGGTATTGTTAGAAATAAAGAAGCCCAAAACAAGGGCGAGACATACTATATATAGAGAAAATTTAAAATGATTCTTACCTACCATGTAGATAGTACAAAATATTCTTCTATTATACCGCTATTAGTTTAATATCGGATAGGTCATTATCCACTCGTATCCTAAATGATGTAATGATTAAGAGAGTCTGGCCGTATATATTGTGGTATACTTAAGCCAATGAAACAAGCGATAAGATATCGGTTATTTTTTCTATTACCAGCGATTGTCTCGATTGGTTTTTTGCCAATTTTACCAGCTTTTGCCTCAATTGCAGATGATGTAATTCAAAAGAATCAACAAATAGAACAAATTCAGCGGGAAATTGAGCAATATCAACAACAAATTAACGAAATTCATCCTAAGGCCGTAACACTTCAAGGAGAAGTTGCGACTTTTAATGCAAAAATTAACCAAATCACTTTGGAATTAAAAAGTCTTGCCCTCTCCATAAGTAAAACGAATTTAGAAATTCAAGACACCCAAGACAAGATTAGTGACGCTGAAGCAAAAATTGCCAAGGATGAACTTATTTTGGGACAGTATCTTCGAGTAGTTTATAGAAATGACCAGGAGACATTAACTGGTATTATTTTTAAACACGACACCCTTTCTGATTTTTTCAGTGATATAAATAGTGTTAAAACTACCCAAGACGATTTGAAAGTTACGATTGATAATATTAAAAGCGTAAAAGAAATTCTCGAAGAGAGTAGATCTAATCTTGAAGAGAAGCGTGCTGATTTGGTGGAAGAGCAGGGCTTAGAGCAAATCGAAAAACACAGTCTAGATAAAAGTAAGGCTCAAAAAGATGCTTTACTCAAAGCAACCAAGGGCCAAGAGTCTAAATTCCAAGAATCAATAAAACAAAATAAATCCAAGATTCAAAAGATTCAAGCTGAGATTTTCTATCTTCAACAAAACGGTGTTACTGTAGATGATGCTATCAAGTATGGCAACCTTGCTGCCATTGCCACTGGGATTAGGCCCGCATTTTTAATTGCTGAACTTGAAGTCGAATCTGGTTTAGGTAGAAACGTCGGCAGGTGTAATCGAGCAGGCGATCCGCCCTCGAAGGGATATCGTCAGATTATGAAACCGACTCGAGATATTCAGCCGTTTCTTCAAATTACAGCTCAGCTTGGACTCAACCCAGAGACGACGGCTGTTTCTTGCCCACAAGCTAATGGCTGGGGTGGTGCGATGGGTCCAGCACAGTTCATACCTTCAACTTGGCTTGGTTATGCTGCCGAAGTAGCGCGAATTGTTGGTCGTGCAGTTGCTAATCCTTGGAATATAGAAGATGCTTTTACTGCTTCCGCAGTAAAATTGGCCCGTGGTGGAGCGACGGCTAAAACTAGAGCTGCAGAAGTTGCTGCTTCCAAAGCTTATTATAGTGGCAATTCAAAATGTTCGACGGCAGCATGTAATTCTTATGCTAATGCTGTTCAGCGTGTTGCAGCTGAATTGGAAAAAAGTTTGTAATCATGATTAGAAATATTAAATACAAATTATTTTTTAGCATTGTGCTGGGCCTTTCCGTATTAGTTGTATATGCGCTGAGGGTTAGTGCTCAAGAGCTACCAATTTTAGCAAACATATTTTCTAACAAAGAAATTCGAGTTGTGGCTATTGTTTCGGCTTCGCCGTCACCATCGCCAACACCGTTATGGACTATGCCAGAAAAGATAATTCAGGCTCAAAATTTATTAAAAAATATGGAACTTAAGGTGGGGAATACACAAATTGAATATAAGGAATCTAGGTTTTCGGCGGTAGGCGATAAATTAGTTTCTAGTTCAAAATCTTTTAAAGAACCAGAAAAAGAAATTGCTTTAGCTGTGCTCGATACAGCTACTGGAGAGATTAAGGTTATAAAAATAATAAAACGTGGCGGAGATTTAATTCCACCTAAGGGTTGGAGCATTGATGTTCTCCAAAGACCAAATGGCATTCGTTGGAACGGACGTAATACTGCTTTTCAAGTTAATATACCAGAACACCAAGTTGTAATTGCTGATGTTTACCCAAACGAAACTGATACAAAAGTGGCTCAAAAGAAAAATGGCAAAACTATTTATGTAACTCAAAGAACTATTAGATACGATTTATATAGCCCATACAGTCCAGATTTACATAGTTCAGAGTTAGTAAAGTCCGGAGAAGATTATACAAATACAATAATTAAAAAAGCATTTGATGACTTACGCTTAGCTGGTGTTAAATCCAGAGCCATGTCAGGCACTCTTGTGGCGGATTTATTTGCATCACGTTCTTATTTCTTTAAACATATTCCTTTGCTCGAGCAGACAGATTTAACTGAGTTTCAAATTGATCCTAAAAACACCATTGATAGAGCTAACGTTTTAATTGGAGCTAATCAAGACCAAGCCTTTAACATCACATGCAACAGTTCAAGCGCTTGTGGTTGGCTTCAGTTTACTCCAAATACTTACAAAACAATCGTAAAATATTATCCTGCTGCCAAACTAATTAAAGATTTTAAAAATGGGGCATCTGACCATGTTAATTCGATGAAAGCTGCTATTCTTTTATACGATGAAAATTTGAAAGGCCTATTCAGAACTAGTGGTCAGCAAATTTTATCTGACCCCAAACTAGAAGAGTACCTCGCCGCTTCTTATAATGGTGCTCCCAGGCATGCCTATGCCAGTCTCAAGGCCGCTATACTTGGTGGAATTAAAGACTGGATTGACGCCGTCGGTCCTCAAAAGGCTGGCCTTAGAACTGAAACTAAGGGCTACTTAGTAAAACTTAGATATCTTCAACAGCAAGACAACCCTTCCTTAACTAGCATCTCAAAGTAGATAGACGTTGAAAAATAATGATTTTCGTGGCATACTATGTGTTCCATGATTCTCAAGAAAGCTCAAAAAACAGCCCGCCTCGAACGAGGCCGAACGGTATATGTTGGCATGTCCGGTGGAGTTGATAGCTCCGTCTCTGCTGGCTTGCTTGTGCGTCTTGGCTTCAATGTTGTCGGTGTGTTTATGAAGCCTTGGCAAGCTGTTCCAGACAACGATGATTTTTGTCTTTGGAAACAAGACCGAGAAGATGCAATGCGTGCTTGCACTGCTTTAGGTATTCCCTTCAAGACTTGGGATTTTTCAAAAGAATATAAAAAGTCCGTCACAGATTATATGATTCGAGAATACAAAGCAGGCCGAACTCCAAATCCTGACGTTATGTGCAATAAAGAAATTAAGTTTGGTTTATTTTTGAAAAGGGCCTTAAAAGAAGGTGCAGATTATATTGCCACTGGTCACTACATACAAAAAAAAGACTCTAAATTACTTCAAGCCAAAGACGATAATAAAGACCAATCTTATTTTTTGTGGACTTTAACACCTAAACAGGCTGAGCGTTGCTTATTTCCTATTGGTGGTTTTATTAAGTCTGAAGTTCGAAAAATGGCCAAGAAATTTAAACTAAATAATCACGATAAAAAAGACAGTCAAGGGGTTTGTTTTATTGGTCCGTTGGACATGAAAGAATTTCTCTTGAGTTATATTAAGCCCAAGTCTGGCAGGATAATTTTATTAGGTAGCAAAAAGGATATTGGCACTCATGATGGTGTTTATTATTACACTCTTGGCCAGCGTCATGGTTTAAATATAGGTATTGGTGGTGGACCATATTATGTAGTTTCAAAAGATATTAAGAAAAATATTATATATGTTGGTACCAACAAAGAAGCTGTGGCGGATAAGGCCAAGGTTGGGGAATTTAATTGGATGGACAAGCCTGTCTTGCCAGCACGCCTTGATGTTAAGGTGAGATATCGTTCTGAATCTGTAAAAGCCAAATTAGACAAAAAGGGTATGCTAACTTTTGAGAAGCCTGCTTTTGCTATTACTCCTGGCCAATCGGCAGTTTTCTATAAAGGTCGCCAACTTATTGGCGGGGGGATTATTTTATAATCCGAGAGTCTTGATTAGACTGGTACCAGTCATTTCTTCAGGCTGGCTAACTCCTAATAGTTCTAATACTGTTGGTGCAACATCACACAACAATCCGTTAACCGAGTTTTTAGAAGATTGAATTTCTTCTATTGTTCTTGGGCGTTGGTACTCTCTGGCAATAAGGTGAAAGGGCACAGGGTTGTCGTCATGCTTAGTTTCCTTGTCGCCGGTGTTTTTATAAATCATAGATTCAACATTGCCATGATCCGAAGTGATGAGCATGATGCCATCTTTTTCTAAAACCTTATCTCTAATTATACCCAAGGCCTTATCGACGGCTTGGACTCCTCTCACGGCAGACTCTAAATTACCAAGGTGGGCCAAAATATCGCCATTGGCAATATTTAAAAGTATAAAGTCATAAAAATCTCTATCTAGTTCACTAGATATTTTTTCTGCGATATCCAAAGCTTTCATTTCTGGGTTTTGAATTGGGTTTTCTAATGATTCAACGAAGAAATCAGTCTCGCCTTCGTAGGGAGCATTACGCAGACCATTAAAGAAAAATGTTACGTGAGCGTATTTTTCAGTTTCGGCAACGTGAAGATGTTTTTTACCATTCAAGGTAAGCACATCTGATAAACAGTGGTCAATTGGTGGTGGTGGAAACATCGCGTGCAGTAGAGGAGATTCAGAGTACTGCGTCATAGATGAAACATAAAGATTTTCGGGGAGATTTCTTGGGAATTTATCAAAAATACTTTCCGTAAAAGCTTCAACTAATTGGCGCATTGAATCTTCTCTGAAATTAAAGAAAATAATTGCGTCCCCTGATTTAATATTGCCATCACTTACTTTAATTGCTGGTAGACTAGCATCAGTGCTCCCTTGTGAGTTGTAAGTATCAATTGTTTTAAATATATCTTTTTGGATTGGTGCACCAGAGCCTTTGGTTAAAAGATTAAAAGTTGCCTCAGTCTTATCCCAATTATTATTTCGGTTCATGGCTAAGTCACGGCCAACGATTGTAGAGATATTTTCTAAGCCACCAATCATAACTGAAAGTCTTTTTAGTGTTTCAGTCGATTCTTTTAAACCAGAGTCTCGACCGTCAGTGAATAAATGAATTTTATAATTAACTTTTCTGTCTTTCGCAAATTTAACCAGAGCTGATAAGTGGTCGATATGTGAGTGCACAGCGCCCGAAGTTAAAAGACCAACAATATGGAGAGTCGATTTGTTAGCTTCTGTGTGGTGACCAGCTTCTTCTAAGGCTGGGTTACTAAAAAATTCTCCGTTACTAATGGATTTATTAATTCTAGTTAAGTATTGAAAGATAATTCGGCCAGCGCCAAGTGTGAGGTGGCCAACTTCGCTGTTTCCAGATTCGCCGTAAGTCATACCAACCGCAGGGCCTGAAGCTTGGAGGAGGGTGGATGGGTAGTTTTGAAAAATATCATCTAGAACTGGGGTACCAGCCATAGCAATAGCATTACCATTAGTGTTCTTAGAATATCCCCAGCCATCCAAAATTGTGAGCACAATTGGTCGCATGTGTTCTTAGTATATCAGGCGCTCAGCCCCATGCCCAGACTCGACCGATAATCGCCTCGTTCCTGCGACTCGGCGTTATCTAGACGCTCGCCCCCTCACCAAGCACCTAGCTTCGGGGGTAAAGCCTGTCTAACTTCGTGTCGACAGGCCTGTGCGACTTCGAGCTAGGGCATAAAGCTTCGCTTAATTTATTTAAAATTTTTAAACCCCCAAACGAGCCTTAAACATCTCCAAGCGTTTCTCGACACTGTATTCTCGATTCGAAAGCGAGGAAATTGTTTAGGTAACAAAAAGGAATCCGAACGAAGTTCGGCAAGGTGGCCTTTTTGTTATAAACAATAACGAGCTTGAGATTATGAGATAAGTGGAGAGAACAGCGAGGGAGATGTTTAAGGCGAGCGCCCCTTGTGTATAATAGGTTTGCTAAAAATCCGACTTTTCTATATAATCAGGTTAAATTTCCTTTAATATTTGTTAGAAAACCTACGTTACTTAGCCCTTGGGCGAGTAAAATTATGGCTTACCTAACCTTAAACAACAATGACAATAGTACTATCCACGCTCGTAGCGGGGGTTTTAGGTGCAATACTTGGAATAGCAATCGGCTATTTTGCACGACAGTTTCTCGCATCTAAAAGAGCTAGTCAGGCCGAATCAAGGGCAGAACAAATTCTCAACGAAGCTAAGTCTAAAGGTCAGAGCGTTATACTTGAAGCTCAGAACACTGCGTTAAAAGCTTTGGAAGAATCAAAGAAAGAAGAAAAGGACCGTTCGGCCCAACTTTCGCGTATCGAAAATCTTTTGACGAAGAAAGAAAGTGAATTAGAACAGAAATCAAAAGAATTAAGTCAAGACAAAGAGAGCCTTAAATTAAAAGCTTTAGAAGTTGTTAATATAAAAACTCAGGCCGAAGAGACGCTAACTAGACAAATCGGAGAGCTTGAAAGAATCTCAGGCTTAAATCGAGAGGTGGCCAAGACCGAGCTTGTTAAAAAGATTGAAGAGGAATCAAAAGATGATTTGTATCGCAGGATGCACAAGCTAGATGTAGATAATAAAGAGGAAATTGATAAAAGAGCTCGTGAGATTGTAACTCTGGCGGTTCAGCGTTATGCCGGTTCTCATATCTCAGATTCAATGACAACTGTTGTGCATCTGCCCTCAGATGAAGTGAAGGGCAAGATTATTGGCAAAGAAGGTCGCAACATTAAAACCATCGAAAGACTTACTGGGGTTGATGTAATCATCGACGATACTCCAGAGGCTTTGATTATTTCTGGCTTTGACCCTGTGCGTCGACAAATTGCTCGTATTGCCATTGAAAAACTTATTGCCGACGGCCGTATTCATCCAGCGAAGATTGAAGAAGAGATTGAAAAAGCCAAAGAAGAAATTAACGTTAAAATTCGTGAAGCAGGTGAAGCTGCATTATTTGAAACTGGTATTGGTCCAGTTGATCCAAAACTCACTCATTTGTTAGGCCGTTTAGCTTATCGAACCAGTTATGGCCAAAATGTTTTGCTCCACTCTGTTGAGATGACTCATATTGCAGGTATGTTGGCTTCAGAACTTGGTGCAGATGTTTCTCTTGCCAAGAAAGGTGCACTCTTTCATGACATTGGCAAAGCTGTTGACCATGAAGTTCAAGGCACTCACGTTGAAATTGGTCGTAAAATTTTACAGAAGTTTAATATGGATCCTAAGGTTGTGCTTGCGATGGAGGCTCATCATGACGAATATCCATACGCAATCCTTGAGGCTCGCATCGTGCAGGCTGCTGACGCCATTTCTGGTGCCCGCCCAGGTGCTCGTAAAGATACTGTTGAAATATATCTCAAGCGCCTTCAGGAGCTTGAAAGAATTGCCACTAGTTTTGAAGGTGTTGAGAAATCATATGCTATTCAAGCTGGCCGTGAATTACGTATCTTCGTCACCCCAACTCGCATTGATGACTTAGGAGCAATTAAACTGGCCAAGGATGTTGCTCGAAAAATTGAGGAGGAAATGAAATACCCTGGCGAAATCAGAGTTAATGTTATTCGTGAGACTCGTGCATTGGAGTACGCCAGGTAGTGAATTTTCCAGAAGCGCTTTTGGCGCTATGCCGAAGGCAACTGGAAAATCTACTATCCTGGTACGCTCGTTAAACCATTCCTCATCCGCCAGACCCCTTCGAAATCTGCTCAGAGCAGTATTAAAAGAAGCCTCTTTGCAAAGAGGCTTCTTTTAATAGACTTGGCTCTTGCGAGAGCTTTTCGAGAGAGGTCTGGACTACTTCGGAACTGGCTTACTCATCTTATATCTAGTTCTCCGAATCGTGGGCC
>JBBTYS010000057.1:0-3749 GCA_038078535.1 Patescibacteria group bacterium
AGCGCTGAAAAAGGCTTTTTCTTCTTCGGTATCTGACTTAATAACGTAGGCAATGGCACGAACAAGTTGTCGACCACCAGTGACAAGTTTTAAAAGCTCGCTGAAGTTAACTCTTGCTTTATATAAATTCTTAGATGAGTGATACATGTTTGAAACGTCGACAAACACGCCCACTCGATGGTTCTTGCGTTGAGGTACAGTAATTTTATGCATATTGTGAGGACTGACTATTTATCTAAACCTAGCTTCTTGACTAGAGTAGTGTGGCGCTTGGCATTATCTCGTTTGAGGTGATCCAAGAGGCGTCGGCGCTTTGAAACCATTTTCAAAAGTCCAAGACGAGAGCTATTGTCTTTCTGGTGCTTTTTTAAATGCTTGGCTAAAGATTCGATTTCTTTGGTAAACAAAGCAATCTGAGCTTCGGCTGAACCTGTATCGGTATCGTGGATACGAACCGGTTCTAAAACTTTCAATTTTTGCTGTGTAGTTAGCGCCATCTTTATAGAAATTAGGTCTGATTTATCAGTACTTATTATTTAAACTAACCTTAACATTATAGCACAAGAAAAAAGGGATTGCAATAAGGGGCGAAGGCGACGAAATACCCGAAAGCAGTAGCAAAGGGTGAAGGTTCCTATACGTCGCATAACTATGTATAATGGCTTTAGATGGACTTAAAAACTCTCAAAACTCAATACCTAGAGTACTTAGAAATTGAAAAGAATCGCTCTCCTAAAACTCTAGAAAACTATAATAGATACTTGGATAGGTTTTTGAACTTTGCCAAAACCACTAGTGCTGAAGAGCTAGATGACGAAAGGGTTAGAATGTACCGCCTACACCTGAACCGCCTTACCGATAAAGATGGTCAGACTTTAAAGAAGGTCACCCAGAACTACCACATTATTGCCCTTCGAAATTTTCTTAAGTACTTATCGAAAAGGGGAGTTAAGAGTGTCTCCGCAGAAAAGATAGAATTAGGCCGAGCCGAGGACCGACATGTAACTTTTCTTGAGCACAGCGAACTCGACAGACTTCTTTCTGCTCCCGAGGGTTCTGGTTTAGATTCTTTACGGGATAAGGCTATGCTTCAAATGCTTTTTTCTACGGGCCTTCGTGTTTCTGAATTATGTTCATTAGACCGAAACAAGATTGATGTAAAAAGAGGTGAGCTATCAGTGCTCGGAAAGGGCCGAAAGATACGTTTAGTGTTTTTATCTGAAGACGCCAAAAATTATATCAGTAAATATTTAGGAGAAAGAACAGACATCGACGAAGCTTTATTTATCCGTATTCCAAAAAACAAAAAGTTTTCTAAAAGTTCTGATTTAAGACTTACGCCTCGTTCTATCCAACGCATTGTAAAAAAGTACGCCATCAAGGCGGGGATAATGGGCAAGAATGTTTCACCCCACACTCTGCGCCACTCATACGCTACGGATCTTTTAAGAAACGGGGCCGAAATACGCTCAGTTCAGGCTATGCTCGGCCATTCTTCCGTCACCACCACCCAGATATATACCCACGTCACAGATTCCCAGCTTAAGGAAGTCCATCAGCGTTTTCACGACAAGGATAAGAAATAAATAAGGCGTTGTGTGTAGCATAATCCCTGCTATAATAAAAAAATGATTACCCAAGAACTCTTAGACTATATCCGCCACCAAAAACAAACTGGGACTAATGATGAAGAGATACGAAATGCTCTTCGTGCTAACGGTTGGACAGAAGAACATATCCAGGAAGCCTTAGGAGGATCAGTTCCACGCCCTCAAGAAACTATTCCGCTCGGAGGAAAACTTCCAGGACCCATAGCACTCCTGAAAGAGAGCGTGCACATCTTCAAAAGTAGACTCCGGACAATGCTTGGAATTTCCATTGTACCTTTTATTATTTTTCTGCCTGTTGTTGCGGTTATAGGGATCTCCAAAACTTTCGGGCTCCTTATGCCGCAACTTGTCACAGGCTTTGGTGTGGGCTTGGTTATTTTGGTCATCTTGGGAATCTTAATTTTCCTTTGCGCCCTCCTCCTCTGGACTTGGGCCCAAGTAGCGTTGCTCTACGCGATCAAAGACCGCAATGAACCTATCGGCTTTAAGGAATCGTTTCGTCGTGGCTGGAAAGTGCTTCGAGCTTGGTGGTGGTTAGCAATTGTGAGTGGTTTCATGGTTATCGGCGGGTTATTCTTGTTTGTTGTTCCCGGTATTTTATTCGCGGGGTGGTTTTGTTTAGCAGCGTACATATTGGTTGCCGAAAATATTCGAGGCATGGATGCGCTAATGAAAAGCCGAGAGTACGTCCGCGGAATGTGGTGGAGCGTTGCCTGGAGAATGTTGTGTTTAGTTATTATATGGATTCTTATCAGTGTGCTTCTTAGTATATTTCAGCTTGGCTCCGAAGCTTCTAACACCATACAGTCCATTATCGACCTCTTTCTTACCCCTATTTTTACGATCTATTTATTCTTGATTTACGAACGCCTGCGGGCGATAAAAGGGGAGAACATCCAGCCTCAGAGCAAAAAAGGTCGCTTCATTGCTGTAGCAATAATAGGAGCCATCGCTATTCCTATACTCATAACATTAGCGCTTTCACAACAAGGATAAAAAATAAATAAGCGGCCACTGGCCGCTATGGGTAGCTCAATTCGGGTTAATTACTGTGACACTCACAGAAACCCTCTCCGAACCAAGTTTAATTAACTGAGTGTTGGAAGAAACTGTATATCCAGAAAGTATTAGGCGATTAAAGCACCCTACTCGCATTTTGACATAAGTTTTTGGACCAGCCTTAAAATGGTAAGTTCTCTCGGCTCGTCTTTTCATGTTTTTATAAAGAGTCGCCATGCCAGCAGTAGGCACAATCATTATTTGCACGACGCTTTCAAGACAAATTCTTTCTAGTTGTTGGCGACTCCTGCCATTACGACAGGTCAAATAGAGCCAGCGGCCATTTTCCCAGACTCGGTTACTCTTGAAGACCAGAATATAGTCACGAGTTGGACCCTTGGAATGGCGTCGAAGTTGTTCTCGACGAATAATTGCGCCGCTAGACACGCCGGCGGCTTTTACTTCTGAAAATGTTCCATCTGAGTGAATTAGATCACCATAAGGATGATTCGGTTCTGTGACAGTGCCACCAACAAGAGCTTGGGCCAATCTCACAGAAAAATTTTCAATGACCTTGAGCTTCTCACCATGAGAGAGCTCGAACTTGCTTACTCCCATATTGTTAAGGTCCTTAAGCTTGATATAGCATCTCTACTAATAAAAACAATCCTGACAAATGTCAGGATTGTTTTTATTATGTGCCCGAGGTGGGACTCGGTCACAACTCATGCTCGGCCAACCTTGCATGGTCGCGACCCCGGCTCACGGTTGCAATCTGCTGATTGCAACATCGTTCCGCCTTTCTCCTCCCACAACAAAACAATAAATTGATTTGTGCCCGAGGTGGGACTCGAACCCACATGCCTTACGGCACACGATTTTAAGTCGTGCGTGTATACCATTCCACCACTCGGGCAACACTAACTGAGGCCTGGGGGAGAATCGAACTCCCGAATAGTTCTTTTGCAGAGAACTGCCTTCCCACTTGGCGACCAGGCCTTATCAAACTAACTTATAATTTTAATCCAGATAGAGTTCAAGGCGTCGGTGAGGAACGGAGTGAGCCGTATTGATTGATACGGCGAACGAGTACCGCAAGCGCAACGAAGAAATCTGCTGAATTTAAATTATAAGGAACGG
>JBBTYS010000058.1:0-2413 GCA_038078535.1 Patescibacteria group bacterium
AGTGCTACTCCAAAGAAAACTTCTATAACGGAAGTTTTTTATTTCTAAACAATAGTGGGTTAAGGGGTAGATAATATAGATTTTTGGTTTAGTTTATGGTAATCTTAAGTAATTTAAGGTTCTCCAAATTATTATTAAAATTAAATTACTATGAGTTTTGTATCTCAATCAACAGGTTATTGGTTTTTATTCTCTTTTGCGATTGGAATAACACTTTTTACTTATTTATTTTCCCGCAGACAGGGCTGGCATACAAAGGCTGGTTTTTTATTGGCTAATCGTAAAGTTGATTGGGTTTTGGGAGGATTTACTATAGCTTCTTCTTGGATATGGGCACCTGCCTTGTTTGTATCTGTTCAGGTTGCTTATCAAATGGGTTTGGCTGGCATATTTTGGTTCACTTTGCCAAATATTTTAGCTTTGGCTATTTTCGCTTTTTTAGCTCCTAAAATACGACAACAACTTCCTGAAGGATATACTTTTACTCAATACATAAAATATCGTCTTGAAAGTAAACGGGTTCACAAAGTTTTTTTATTTCCTTATTTCCTGTATCAGTTGATGGCGGTGGTCGTGCAATTATTCGCAGGTGGTAGCTTGTTGTCTTTATTAACTGGTATACCTTTGATAGTTATTATGCCCATTTTAACCTTTATTGTGTTGGTCTATATTCTTATTTCTGGCTTCCTCGCATCTGTAGTTACTGACTTTGTTCAATTGGGCTTAATCTACATAATTGGAATTGTAATTTTACCTATGGCTTGGATTGCTGGTGGCGGTTTTTCTGCCATTGGGGCAGGTTTTCACGGCATACAAAATATAGGCAGTATGTTTGACCCAGGAGTCGCCTTTTCATTTGGTATTGTTACAGCAATTGGTTTAATCGCTGGTTCTATTTCCGACCAATCAAATTGGCAAAGGGCTTTTGCAATTAAAGAAGGGCAAGTAGTAAAAGCTTTTGTCTTGGGTTCTATCCTTTTTGGTATTGTTCCAATCGCATTATCAACACTCGGGTTTTTAGCGGTAAATCCCGCATTAAATATCACTCTCCCAGCAGGTGTTGATGTTTCAATGATTGGTGTGCAAACGGTAGCCACACTATTGCCATTTTGGGCAGTGTCTTTATTTGTAGTAATGCTATTAGCAGGATTATCTTCCGCTCTTGATGCTGGACTATCGGCGGCAAGTTCTTTGTGGGTTACTGATGTGGTAAAAACAAAAGACGATAATAAAGCGGTGAGAGCCGCTCGTTGGTCTATGGTAGGCACTGCTCTTTTGGGATTGGCAGTATCTATTGGGGCGTTATATATCCCAGGTTTTGGTCTTAAGCAACTATGGTGGATATTTAATACCATAGCGGCTTGCATTATGGTTCCAACAGTTTTGAGTTTGTATTGGGACAGATTAAGCGAACAAGGCGTTTTCTGGGGCGTGTTAGTCTCTTTCTTTGTAGGTATCCCATTGTTTATTTACAGCAACATCATTGATAAGCCAGTTTGGATTGTTGCTTCTTCTTTGCTCATTGTTGCGATAAGCACTCTTTTTGCAATACTTATTCCGAGAAAAACACCTTGGGTTAATCCTTTGCTTCCAAAATAAGATATAAAAAAAAGAACCCGTCTACTTCCTGTAGGCGGGTTTTTGATTTGGCGTTGAGCCATTGAGGTTTTAGGCTGGAAAGACTTCAGCGACTCCGTGGTCAACGACCACAACAGCCACCTCGGTCATTTCTTGCAACTTCGTTGCAGCCTCTTGGTCAAAGAACTTGAGGGCTCCTTGGATGCCTTCTCGCATAGCAAGCCCCCTTGCGAAAGGCACCTCGCCTCGCTCACGGTACTCTTGCCAGTTATGTCCTGGCATTAGCACTTCCGCAAGTTCCTTGCCGTTGGCATCGTCCACATTCAGAAGGACGATGACCGCATCCTTAGCGGTTAGGTTGCGTTCAGCCAGTCGTTTTTTGAAATGCTCCACACGGTCAGCGTTCATTTCCAGTGTGCCACGACAGTTGTGCTTGCTCACGACACGCATCACAGCCAAGGCATCAGGGTCATCCAGGACAAGTTGTCCGTCAATTTCCCGAACAGTCGCTCTCGGTTGGTCGCTCATTGCGTTTTCCTTTCAATCTTGGGAAGAGGGTTTACGATTGAAACACTGTTAAAATAATAGCACAGGTTAATCTATAAGTCAAATTATTTTCTTATAACCTACATAGGACAGTGAATAGTGGACTGGGACTAAATCAATAAACCAAATCTGACACTGTAGTTCTAATTGATTTTTGCAGTTTCCAATGATAGACTTGGGATAAAGAAGCGGTCGGTGGTGTTTTGGAAATAGGTTCTAACATCATCCACTACTCTCCGCACATATTTTAATTTTTGGAGGAGTCGCATAGCGGCTATTGCAACAGTCT
>JBBTYS010000059.1:0-1062 GCA_038078535.1 Patescibacteria group bacterium
GTGGCCGAAATCAGAGAATCTTTTAAAGATTTAAATAGGGGGGCAATTAATCCAAGTTTATGGAGCAAGATAAAAAGATAAATAAAATGATGTACCCTGAGGCTATCTTTGTTATTACCGGGGGAACTGTTCTTTCAGAAGATGGGGTATATCATTCAACTTCATACAGTGATGGTGATGCTTTCGGTACTCTAGGAGGTTATGTTCGGGTTGAGGCTGGGGCGATCTTGGCGAGTGAATATCCAAAGGCCAAGCTAGTGACCACTGGTAGAGGAGGTGCAGGTAAAGGAAAGCCTGTAACACATGCCGCCGTGATGGAGCGGGAACTTCTAGAGCTTGGAGTGAAACCAGAACGTATTGTGTGCGAAGAGATATCTACTACAACTATGAGTGGACTTGCTCAAGCTTTTGTTCTGGCACAAAAACATCATTGGAAATCAATTATTTTTGTGACTAATGAATTTCATTTACCACGAGTGCAGGCGATGTGGAATACCCTCGATACTTCGATTGAGGCTCATTTTATTTCTGCAGAAGATGTTATTGTTCGTGTTCGTCCGGAATTTAGCAAAACTTTTGAAGATATCAAGGCTACTTCGGCCTATAAAAAAAGGTTGGAGTCTGAAGCGCGTGGCATAGAAGCTTTGCGTTTGGGCACATATCATGCCGCTCCACCAGAAGACAAAAAAGAACGGCTGGTGTAGTATTAAGAAACTTTATGAGTATAAAAAACATAAGTATTGGTGATTGCAAAATTGGCGATGGAGAGCCCGTTTTTATCATTGCAGAGGTTAGTGCTAATCATCGTGGAGATATACAAACAGCATTGAAGGCTATAGATGCAGCCAGTCATGCTGGAGCAGATGCTGTTAAGTTCCAGCACCTAACTCATGACAAGATTGCGGCAGAACCTTTATCTAGTTTTTATAAATCAGCAGAATTGCCCTACGAATGGACTGATAAGCTTATTGCGCGAGCCAAGGAAAAAGATATAATCTTTCTCTCCACACCTTTTGACCATGAGGCTGTTGACGTACTTCATAAAGCTGGCACCCCAGCTTT
>JBBTYS010000060.1:0-2020 GCA_038078535.1 Patescibacteria group bacterium
CGCCAACGGTATAGACGCCCGGCGAGACAGTATTGGTGCCGGCCAAGTCCAAAGCGGCATCGGCAGATTGAGCGGCCAGTGAGCCATAAGCTGACAAAATAGCGGCTTCAACACCGGCTGCCGGAGCATTGATCGTACCGCTCACCTGAGATGCAATAAGACCGGTGACGGAGGAATCAGCACCGACATTCCCCCAGACATGGGTCGCTGCGTTGACATTTGTCACGCCCGCCTTGCCAAAGCCCGAGTATCCTGCGGCCGTACCGAGGTCCGGCGCTGTCGCCGCGAGAGTAGTGGTCGGCGCTGTCAGACCCAATGTAAGGACGACTGCTACCAAGGCCATTATCTTATAAAATATTTTCGTATGTTTAGTTGATAACTATTATCTAAACAAATATAGGAAAATATTCATTCGGATAATTAATTACTTTTTAAGAACTTTACATGTAGCATACGCCTCCTTGATAGTATTGCAATGGCTATGCGCACTTATCCACAAACCTTCACCATGTACTCTTCTTCACCGAGGCTTGGTATACTTTGCTCATGTCAATTATTTTTTTGTCAGTTCTAATATTTTAATACTCAACTTAGGTATATAAAATAAGTTAGTCACTTATTACGCTACAAATTAAAATAGGCTCAGCGTGTCATCGTGACCACGCGAGCCATTGGCGCTTTGAAGCTAGCTTACTCCACTTTCACTAGCCAGGCAGTGTTGATGCCGTAGCCATTTCGACAAGGCTGAAAATCAAGATCACCCCTACTGTTGATGATCGGAATAAACTTGTGGCCCTTGGGGCTTTCCCAAGAAGGATCCGCCACAGCGCTAATCTTTTCTTCTCGACGGCGAGCCATCTTGGAATAGTACTGGTAGAGCCAGACGCTCTCAGGCACTTGTCCGTATTTAGACAGGGCTGACTTTACGGCCTCCATGTCTTTACAAAAACCTGGCCAAACCATGACGAACTGGTGCATCCAGGGACCCGTAACCTCTTGACCCCTGAACACCAGGCTTTGCCAAACCTCATGAGGGTTTAGTTGGACAAAGGCTGAGCCAGTCATCGGAGGCTCAGGCATCGCAAGAAAGAAAGGCTCAGAAACCTTCGGGACAAAATTCCTCACTTCAAGCCGCGGTTGTTGAATATGCGGATTAATAGGAGGATTGGGCGGTATCTTGGCATATCGTGGCATGCAAACTCCTAGCTGAAAACGATATTACTATATCATAATATTTACAAAAAGCAATAACAAAGCCCGCTATTAAGCGGGCTTTGTTATTTTTGAAGTTCTCGGATCCGAGATTCAAAGTGGTGTTTATCTATCCGCCAGAGGCGAGATAAATTCCATCTACGATTCGCTTCGCCTTTCGGCTTGCTTACCGTGACGTCATTTACATGACAGCTTCTTTGAGAAGCTTGCCTGGGGTAAATCGAGGTTTCTTAGAAGCCTTGATCTGGATAGTTTCTCCAGTTCGAGGATTGCGACCTTCGCGAGCTTTGCGGTCAGCTACTTTGAAGATACCAAAACCAGTGATGTTAACCTTGTCTCCACGACGCATAATCTTGGTAACTTCCTCTATGAAAGCTTCCAACCATGCTACTCCGTCTTTCTTGGTAACGCCCATGCGTTCACCTAAGATTTGTGCTAACTGACTCTTTTTTACTGCATTTGCCATATTGATTTAGAACTTGCTGGTCGCTCTGCTGTGCCTTGCGGCACTTAAGCAGGCTCTTGAACAATTCCTTCGTCAAAAGCTCCGTCTCTATTTCATCATATGTATATATGATTCAATTGAATACTCGCTTTTTCCTTAGACTTGTTCAAGCCAGCGGCGTTCTGGTTATTGATTATTATCTCAATAGTTAACGACCTAAACTATTGTTTTACTGGGCTATTTGAACCTTACTTTTCAATTCTCTAGGTTTTACGCAAAAATTGCAATAGGCATGTGGAAAACCTTTATTTTCAACTAATATTGACTTTGTCCACAAAAAGGTGTATAATTAAACCATCAGGA
>JBBTYS010000061.1:0-6494 GCA_038078535.1 Patescibacteria group bacterium
AGTTTAATATTAAATGGCTGAGTCGTCTGACCATTGACCAACAAGTTAACATAGGCATTCAAATTATCAATGTTAGTTAAATCTTGGGCGGTGAAGACTGGCTCAAATTTATTTTTCATAAAGTCGGCGTCATCCGGACCAATTCTAAATGTAGCAATCGAACCCACGTTGCCAAATACAGCATCACGAATTTTATCAGTTAACTGTTTGATGAATTGGTGGGCAATAATTAAATCTAAACGATATTTGCGAGCCTCGGATAGAATTGTGGAAATACTATCAGTCGCAAAGTTCTGAAACTCATCTATATATAGATAAGTATCTTTACGACTCTTTTCATCACTATCAACACGAGACAAGGCGGCCATGAGCAATTTGCCGACAATAATCATGCCCAACAAATTGGCGTTTAGCTCGCCAATTTTACCCTTCGATAAATTCACCACTAGAATCTTGCTCTCATCCATAGCTTGACGGAAATTAAATGCACTCTTTTGTTGGTTTACGATTGGTCGTAGGAATTCATTAAAGATAAACGAAGTAATTTTAGAAGTGATATAGGGTGCCATATTAGAAAGGCTCTGTTCGCCCTGAGCCTTATCAGCTTCTAATCGCCAGAACTGGGTGACTAGAGGATTTGTTTCTCGGCTGAGTTTGTCTTCGCGATAAGCAGTGTCAACTAGCACACGAGAAATATCAGCAAGAGTCGGAGCTTCATGAGCATAATCGTCCAGCAACAACAAAGCTGAATTTTTAAAATACTTTTCAAACATTGGGCCACCGGTTGTCTTTAAGTCATAGAGCTTATCAAATATCAAAAACATTTCATCGATGACCATCGATTTTTGTTCAGGATGGGCAGGATCAATCTCAAGCATGTTGAGACCCATTGGGAAATCAATATCACCTGGGTCAAAATATATTACGTCCTCAGCACGTTCCTGTGGGGTTATAGAAAGTACGAATTCGGCAAACTCGCCGTGTGGATCAATTAAGCAAACGCCTTTACCATTCTCCACATCTTGACGAAGTAACGCCTTCATCATCGTTGATTTACCAGTGCCGGTTTGTCCTATTATATATAGATGGCGACGCCTGTCTTCATCAGTCATTCTAACTTCAGTCTTAACTCCACGAAAAGTATTCTCTCCAAGAATGATGCCTGTCGTTGGTAGGTTGAGTGGCGCAGGTGCGAGTTTAGATTTAATAAATTTAACACCAGGAGTATTGGCTGAGATTGGGAAGTGATAAAGACTCGCAAGCTCTTCAGAAGATAATAAAATCTTCGTACTCTCGTCAAACATTCGAAAAGAAAAATTAAAGAACAATTTTTTTAAATATCTACCACTTAATTTAGTTACCCCAAAAGTATTCTGGTCAGTTGTTGAAAACTGGACCAAAGAACCAGAGAGAATATCTAGGAGCTGACTGGCGCGTGGTTCCGACTCAGCAGAAACAATCAAACGGACATTGGCATCAAACCAAGGCTTTGAAGCTTTCGATTGAATGTTTTTAATAGCTTCGTCTTCAAACACGGTCACGACCCTTGGTTGTTCAGCTTCGGTTGATTCTTTAGGTGGTTTCTTGGCCCGACTCATTGCGTCCTTGAGCGAAAACCCTCGTTGCATTTGCTGTGCAACTTTTTGAGCATGCGAACGCTGGCTTTCTTGATGCGAAGGTTTGAAAAGTATTTGAAGCGAAGCTCCTTCGCCTTCGTGATTAATCTTAGACATCGCCGTGAGAATTTCTCCCAGCGGATCGCTTTCTAATTTCTGATAAGTTTTGATTGGTAAAATAGAGTCATTTTTTAATGAAACATAAGCTCCCAGCGCTGAACTACCAGAATGAAATATAGAATAGTCTTCAACCCTTTCAATTTCAGCTTCTGGGTACAGACCATGAACCTGTTTCTCTAAAACATCTTCAAAGTTCCTTGGCACAGCAATATAAAATTCAATATCTCGCCCTGTATGCTGAACGGCTATTTCTAAACCCAAATAAGGCTCACCGTAAATAAACCTATTCCAGCCCTTAGAGTGGAGATTTGTAAAAGAGCCATACAACTGCTCCATAACACTAATCAGTTCTTTCTCGGGCCTCTGAGAAGCATTGGCAGAGCCCTGCGGGGCGGGGCGGGGCAAAGTTACTGAAAAAAGAGACATATTCAGCGCTCGAGCAAGAGAACCCTTGGAACGCTTAGAATTCAGTAATAAAAATACCGAGATGAGAATTAACAGGACTACTATGGCGTAGACGCTAATAAGAAATATGGACACAGTAAATTATTTTACTTCTTCGAGCTTCTTGTTCTGGACAAGCATTTTATAGAGCTCCCCTGTTAAAGCAGAGTGAAACTTATCAATCAAAGCAGGATCGTTATCTCTTAATGCTTGGATGCTTTCGTATGGGCCCTTAGTAAAGGCAATGTTCACCCATTCTTGAATCTTGCCCCGAGCTTCAGGGTCTAAATTATTATCCTCACCGGTGGGTTCTTGAGAATGATTCTCGACTTTAAAATCTGGAACTTGTTCTTGAATTTTACCCTCAACGACTTGAGACATTGTTTCATGCTCAGATGGCAAAACTGCCTCAGGGGCAGTTTGGCTTTCAATCGCCTGGCGCCTTTCTTTATACTCTCTTTCTAATTGTTCGAGTTGTTCGTTGGGAGTGGTTTCCATCTTATTGATCTTTAATTTTATCAAATAGTTCGTCGGCCACATCACTGGCAGCTTTCTGTTGCTCTTCTTCAAGCTTAGCCCATCTCTCATCTTGTTCCTTCAAAAATATTTCAATTTCAGAAATTACAGTATCAGCTTCGTCTCTTTCACCCTCAAGGACGTCTTTGAGTTTAAATACCAAGTCTTCCGGCATAGTATCCAGATTCTCCAAGATGGCATCTTTAAATTTTTGATCTAAAGGAGATGCGGCGAGTAATTCTCCAATTCTTTCTGCTAATTGTTCAATTTGTTGTGTCATTTGATTTTATTAAGGATGCATTAAAGCGATTTGCTTCAAGCCCCCAGCAATTTTAACTATAAATCCTTTGCTTAAAACTGTATCAATAGCTGTCCCACCAGCAGTTTTTGACCACAACAACTTACCGCCTTCCATAACCTTTACTCCGCTGTCTTCACAAAACTTCGTAGCAATCTGCTGAATTTGAGCATCTGTAGGATTTGGAACGCCATTGGTAACTAATTGACGCTTGGCTTCAGCCCAAATTGTGTCTTTTAAGGCCACTTCTCCGGCACCTTTGGCTCCGGCACCACCAATTTTAGCTGCTGCAAATTTAGAAGCTAAGTACTGCGTGCCAAAATAAACAGCTGTTGTGGCGAGAGCTAATTCGAGACCACCATAAACGTATCTCTTCCACCAGTCAGGCTCAAGGTTCTCACGCATCATCTTGGTAAGCTCTTTAGCGTCAGCTTCAATATAAGCACCACGTAAACCATTTAATCGTCCTTGGAGCTCAGTTGCTATTTTATTTTTAGCGTCTTCTGTAAGAACGTCTTGGCCACTTACACCCTTATACTTTTTAAGTTTGTCTTCAAGTTGAGCAATGGTATTTACAATAATGTCTCCAACCTTAGCATCATTCTCAACAATTTTTCTAGCCGTTATTTCGTTGGATATTTTGTTTATCTTTTTTGATGTTGCGTCATCAAGACCCTCCTGACCGCCTAAGCTTGTTTTAATTTGCTCAGCTTCGGCAAGAGCATCCTCTAAAGATAAATTTCTTTCTTTTTGAATTTGTTCAGCAAGAAGATTTGCCCTCTGGCCAGCCTTTTTAGTTCCACCTC
The DNA here is from genome assembly GCA_038078535.1 of Patescibacteria group bacterium. Lineage (GTDB taxonomy): Bacteria > Patescibacteriota > Minisyncoccia > 2-02-FULL-40-12 > GWA2-44-9 > 2-01-FULL-41-21. Next base: position 3,801 of record JBBTYS010000061.1, read on the forward strand.
TAAAGTTTTCCGCTTGGTGGAATTCCCAATAACCAACTGTGCCCATACCCTTAGCTCGTTCCCAAAGCCAACCCTTCCAAGACTTTCTCTTTTTTTCTGCCTCATTTTGTGGTGCTAATTCAGCCGCAGGTTCTGGTGTAGGTTCTGTATTTAAAGGTAAGTCCATCGGCGCTTCGGTTGGTAAAGCCGGAACGACAGTTTCGGGAGTTTCTACAATCAAAGCAGCGCCTTCTTCGCCCTTAAATTTATTTTTTAATTTACGATAGGCTTTTGAAGCAGCTTCTTTAAAACGTGCACCAAATCCTGGTTTATCAGCATTTAATTCATCGTCAAGATTTTGTCGCTGGGCGATAAGACTATTAGATTCTTGAATAGCCTGTAGTCGATTCCAAACGTTCCAAGAATTCATACCTGCAATTCTTTGACTTATCGCATCTATGCGTCGACTGAGTTCGTTAATTGCTGAGCGAAGCATTTCTCGGGCTCGGCCCTTAGATTCTGCCAAATCTCGTTCTGGTTCAGAAGGTTCAGCAACTACTGGAGTCTCTGCCTCTGGAGCTATAGCCCCTTCACCGGTTAATTTTTCTTTTATTTCAGCGATTTGAGCCAAGAGCGCTCGTTTGCGAGCTCTAAGTTCTTTCGTCTCGCCTTCTATATTAAGGGCTGAGATGTTGCGACGAGCCGTAGCGCTATATTTGCCAAGTTGCCACTCAACGATTTTAAGTTGTTTTTCTTTTTCAGCGAGCTCAGCGAGAAGTGCCTCAGTCATAATCTTTTCTGGAGTCATGGCACTCAATCGATTTTCTACTTCTGCCAGCTTGGTCATACCCATCAAATCAGCCTGTTCTTCGGGAGTAAGGTTATTAATCTGGGCAAGCCACTCTTTTCGTTTATCATGAGAAGTTTGTCGAAGCTCCATATAGCGCTCCTGGTCTTGAGGTGACAAATCAGAAACTTTCTTGCCATGTCTAAAAGCAATCATTTCCCTACGAGCTGAAAAAGCCTCCTTCTGTAACGCAAGGACTTCATTGACTGACCTTGGTTCAAAAACTTCTGGGGTTACTGGTGCTGCTGGAACTACTTCTGGCTCTGGTGTTGGAATTGGAGGCACAACAGTTTCCGGTTCTACAGGTGCAGGAGTATTTTTTTCAGCCAAAGCGAGTGCGTCACGACGCATTATTAAGTCTTTGAGTTTTTCTTCATCGCCTTGAGCGGTGACGCTTAAACCTTGTTCTTTGTCACGATTCAATAAGCGTTGTTCCCACTCTATCTGATCACTAAGGGACTCTACCGTGTCGTTTTTCGTTTCGGATTCGGCAGGGGCACTTGGCTCTGGCTTAAATACATAAGGAGGACTCTTGGGCTTAGGTGGAGAACGCTTGAATCTTGGTGGCATGTCTACTGGATCTAGTGGCTGTTCCGCTTTGGGTTCAACAATCTCGGGCTCAGGAGTTGGTTGTACAAGTTCAGCAGGGACGGGAACAATCTCAGTCTCAGGTTCAATCTGAGGCGTGGCAGGTGCAGTTTCCTCAATCGGTGCAACATGTCCAGTTGGCTCTGGAGGTTTGGCTTTAGCACCAAACAAGGATTTAGGTACACGTATTGCAACACCAGATTTCCTGACCCTCTTGGGCTTAGGTTCTTCTGGAAGGACTTGGTGTAGTAGAGGATTGTCTGGACCTGTAAACCAGTCCTCTCTCTTACCATCAGCAAAACCTGGAGGAAGATCAATTCCTTGTTCAGGGGTTGGAGTTGGGCGCGGAATAATTACAGAATCCAAAGAGTGGTCAGGGGGCTGGAGTGTATCATCCGGACTTCTAGGAAGTTCTTTAGGCATGTATCTACATTTTATACCACCTAAATAAATTTCACATCTTCGTTTGTGGATAAAAACATTAGGAATTTTGCTATTATAAAGAGATGAAAAGACCACAGCGTGGAGAGTTGTATATTGTTATCGCTATCCTCGTGGTTGCATCTTTTTTCCGTCTCTATCATTTAGACAAATATCCGCCGGGGCTTTATCCAGACGAAGCCATGAATGGCTCAAACGCCCTCGTCGCCAACGAAACTGGGCAATACCAAATTTTCTATCCTGAAAATACCGGCCGAGAAGGTTTGTTTATTAATATTCAAGCTGTTTCCTTAAAAATCTTCGGCATTCATCCTTGGGCTCTCCGAGTTGTCTCTGCCATCTTTGGCATACTTACTGTTCTTGGGCTCTATCTTTTGGCCAGAGAGTTGTTTGATTGGCGTATGGGCGCAGTGTCTAGTTTTCTTTTGGCCATATCTTTCTGGCACGTTAATTTTTCAAAAATTGGTTTTAGGGCAATAATGGTCCCGTTCATACTTGTTTATGCCTTTTATTTTTTGTGGCGAGGTTTGAAACATTCAAATCTAAAATACTTCTTCTGGGCCGGAATATTTGCGGGGTTGGGTTTTAATACTTACACCGCATACCAAATCGCTCCGCTTATATTCTTATTTGTCTTTATAAACTATTGGACGTTCTTAAAAAACAAATTCAGTCATCCATATTTTGAACACGCTAAAAACAGACTCCTCGCTGGTTTTGCCATGTTCATGATTGTGACTTTCTTTGTAGCTTTGCCAATTGGAGTTTATTTCTTAAGAAATCCAGAAAATTTTGGCCAGCGTAATTCTCAAACAGTTTTCCTTCAACAAAACCCAATA
>JBBTYS010000062.1:0-5355 GCA_038078535.1 Patescibacteria group bacterium
TGCCGGTAAAATTAAAGGTTCTAAATGGATTAAGCGCGAGGGTCGTCCAACTGAAGACGCTATTTTGACTGGTCGATTAATCGATCGCTCTATTCGTCCTCGATTCAATAATAATATTCGTAATGAGATACAGGTCATTGCGACCGTACTATCTTTTGATGGTATAAATGACCCTGATATCCCCTCTTTGTTTGGGGCTTCGGTGGCACTTATGATTTCTGATATTCCATTTGGCGGTCCAATCGCCGGAATTCGTATTGGGCGAGTAGATGGCAAATTAGTTCTCAATCCAACGTACAAAGAAAGAGCAACTAGTGATTTTGATATTGTAGTTGCAGGTACTGCTAGTAAAATCAATATGATTGAAGCTGGCGCCAAGATTGTTTCAGAAGCTGATATGTCTAATGCCATCTCGACTGGCTTCGATGCCTTCAAGGGACTTATCGATTTACAAAATAAGATTGCGAGTGAAATCGGCAAGAAGAAAAAAGAGCTTTCTGTCTTTACTCACAATGAAGAACTTATCACTTTGGTCAGGAATTTTGCTGAAGCTAAGCTTGAGTTGGCTCTCTATGCTCCAGGTAAGAGTAAAACGGAATTTTATGAGGGTCTCGGTCAAATTAAAGAAGAAGTTTTGGGTCATGTTGCCACAACACACAAAGATGCACTAGATTTAGCCAAGAAGTTAGATGAAGCTGGCACAATTTACGAAGAGGAAATTGATAGAATCGTCCATCGGAACATTATTGAAAGTGATAAACGTCCTGATGGTCGCAAGATGGATGAATTAAGAAATCTTTCTGCAGATACTTCCATCCTTCCTCGTACTCATGGTTCAGGTTTATTTAATCGTGGTACCACCCAAGCCCTATCAATTTTGACGCTTGGTGCACCTGGTATGGAGCAGTGGTTTGAGTCAATGGAAATTGATTTAACCAAGAAGAGGTTCTTCCATCACTACGCCTTCCCACCATACAGTGTTGGTGAAACAGGCCGGATTGGTAATACTGGTCGACGTGAAATTGGTCATGGCTATTTAGCAGAACGCTCACTCGAGCCAATAATTCCCGATAAGGCCGATTTCCCCTACACTATTCGCCTAGTATCAGAAATCTTATCTTCAAATGGCTCATCTTCAATGGCTTCAGTTTGCGGTTCGACCCTCGCCCTATTAGATGGTGGTGTGCCGATCAAGGCCCCAGCTGCCGGTATTGCTATGGGCTTGATGATGAATGAGTCTGGCGATAAGTATAAAATCCTTACTGACATTCAGGGTCCAGAAGACCATCATGGTGACATGGATTTAAAGGTTGCCGGCACTGCCACCGGGGTTACTGGTATGCAGATGGATGTAAAGGTTGAAGGTATTACGCCAAAGATTGTTGAAGAGACTCTCGCTCAAGCTCGCAAGGCCAGACTCGAGATTTTAGAAGTACTTACAAAAGCCATAAGCACTCATCGTTCAGAATTATCGCCTCATGCCCCACGTGTTCAGACAATTAAGATTAATCCAGAGAAGATTGGCGCTTTGATTGGTCCAGGTGGTAAGAATATTAATGGCATCATTGAGCAGACCGGTGCGGAAATTGATATAGAAGAAGACGGCTCAGTCTTTGTGACATCAGTTACTGTCGAGGGTATGACTAAAGCAATTGAGTTGATAAATCAACTTACCTACGAGCCAAATCCTGGTGATGAGTTTGATGGCACGGTCGTAAAGATATTAGACTTCGGTGCTTTCGTTGAAATTATGCCTGGCAAGGATGGATTAGTTCATGTTTCAGAGATGAGCAATGAGCACGTTCGTCACCCAAGTGATATTGTTAAACCTGGACAGAAGGTTCACGTCTGGGTAAAGAATATTGATGATGCTGGCAGACTTAACCTCACCATGAAGGATAGAAACAATTAAATAAATTAGTAAAATACACAGAACCAAATGAGCGCTTAACGGCGCTCATTTGGTTCTGTGTATAAAATCATTTTTACCTATGCTAGACTAATAATAATCAATCTTAACCTCTCACCCCTATGGACGATACAAGTCCAAAATCAACCGCATCTCAGTCCAACATAGATGAATTAGTAAAAGAATTAAGTCGACCTCAGGGTTCAGCTCCCACACCTTCTGCTCCTGCGCCAACAACAAGCACTCCACCACCTATGGGGCAATCTCCAGTTTCATCTATGCCTTCTCGCCCAACTCCTCTGCAACCAGTAACTCCTTCAGCAAAGCCCACCCCAAGTGCCCCACCAAAAGAATACCAGTCTTCAATTAGAACGATGACTGAAGATTTGTCTAAGCTTAAGGCTGGCCAACAACCCCAAGGCGTTAATATTCCTAGAAAAATAGACAACACTCCTGCTCCACAACCAGTAAAACCAGTAGCTCCTCAACAGCCAACTCCACCAACTAGGCCTTCTTCAAATCCAGTTATGCCAGCACCAATGAAGTCGGCACCAATGCCTTCAGCATCAGCAAAGCCAGTTCCTGCACCACTAGCATCAATACCTAAGCCTGCCATGCCCACAATGCCACCAGCCACCAAAACTCCTAGCACATCAACTGATCAAAAGAATCAATTCTATGTACCAGACTCTACAGCAAAGAGTACTGGTTCTGGCTCGAGTTCTAAAGGCATCTTATTTGCTGGCATTGCCTTAGTCGTAGTTATTTTTGGAGGTTTGTATTGGTATTTCATAGTTAGAACCCCAGCTTCGGACATTGTTGATGCCATACCAACCTTTACTCCTCGTCCAAGCCCTACTCAAAATCCAGATCCTTTAGTTCAGGTATTTCCTAATCAAGATGGCACGATAGTTTTACCTGTGTCAGGAGATCCAGCTACCGCATTTAAAAATGGCATGGCCAGTCAACCAACTCTTGTTTCGGGAGGCCTTGTTTATACCAAGATAACTTCAAGCGCATCTGCCAGCGCCCAACCCCTAACAGTTACAGGGTTATTAGATAGGTTTTTGGTTCAATACCCATCAGCATTAAAAACATCTCTAGGTAGCAAGTATAGGTTCTTGTTGTATGGTCAAAAAGAAGCTTTTGATTCTAAGGGCAAACCGATTACTGTTACATCTATCTCTCCTCGTTTCGTTATTGTTTCTGAAATTGCTAGTTCTTCAGCCAGCATGCTTAAGAGCTGGGAAATCTCAATGAGTACTAATCTTGCGACCGTGATGTCTATTGATGCTTCTAAAAATGTCGGACCATTCATGACAACCAATTACCGGAGTTTAGATGTTCACTTCAAGAACTTCCCTTATCCAGATCGTTCTATAGACTATGCGACCATTTCCTATGCTGGTAAGAACTATCTAATCATTGCTGGTTCCAGAGAAGCAATGTTCTCAACTCTAGACGCCTTCGCAGTTCCAGGAAAGTAATCCAAATTATTTGTTTTAGATACACAACACCTCGTATATACGAGGTGTTGTGTATAAGGTGTCAATAAAGTGTCACCAGTTTTATAAAATGTCACCAGTGACAGGTGACAAATGTCACCAGAATTTTATTTGTTTACGCCATTTTTAATGTGGTGGTGACAAAAAATAAACTGGTGACACTTATCAACTTTTTTATCGTTGACACAAATGTCACCACTGCTATAATTTGTAGTAAGTTCGGCAGTAGAGACCTTTTACAACTGCTAGTGATCTCATAATCTTCATGGATCGCTGGCCAAGTCAGTTCCTAAGGCGTAGTGTCACACTCGCAATTATATTTTAAACGGACACTACGTCTTTTATTTTACTTTTATTTTTCATTTATATACTATGAATCCTATATGACTATGACCCAAGAACAACTCGAAAAATTTACCAATATATTGGCTGAGGAAGAAGCTATTGTCAGAAAAGAATTGGCTGATGTTGCTATTCAAGATCCACTCATGAAAAATGTCTTTCAATCCAAGCCAGCTGACTATGGCAGTGAGGATGGCAAAGAAGATTCTGTGGGTGAAATGATTGCTTCAGAAGTTAACAATGCCATGGAGTATGAACTCAAACAGAGGCTGGACGAGATTCTAAAGGCTCAGGAGAAGCTCAAAACTGGCCATTACGGCATTTGTGACAAGTGTGGCGAGGAAATACCCGAAGAAAGACTTCTCGCTGTTCCTATGACCCTTTTTTGCATTAATTGCGCAGAGTAGTTTTAATTATAAAATTAAACCGTGTCTGTTCGCCTATTTTCGGCATCAGTGAATGGTATCGATGCTCAACTAATTGAAGTTGAGGTTGATTCAACTCCAGGTTTGCACGCTTTTAATATTGTTGGTTTACCAGACAAAGCTGTAGAAGAATCAAAAGAACGTATTGCTTCAGCCATTCGTAACAATTCCCTACTCCCGCCTAGCGCAAAACACAAAAAGATTATTATAAATCTTGCGCCTGCAGATATTCGTAAAGAAGGCCCAGCTTATGACCTGCCCATCGCCGTTGGCTATCTCCTAGAAACTAATCAGGTTAAATTTGATACTGCCGATAAGATTTTTATTGGTGAACTTTCATTAACCGGCGCTATAAAACCAATTACTGGCATACTGTCTACCGCTATATTGGCTAAAAATTTAGGATTTAAAGAAATTATTGTTCCACTCGAAAATGCTAAAGAAGCTTCTGTGGTAGAAGGACTCAGGGTACTAGGGGTAAATAATATTACTGACTTAATTAATCATCTAGGTGGCGTGAGGCCAATAAAACCTCATGTGTACGAAGTTTCTAAATCCCCTGATTCAGAAGAAGATGGTGAGTCTTTCAGACTTATTAAAGGTCAAGCTACTGCAAAGAGAGCTTTAATGGTAGCAGCAGCTGGTGGCCACAATATCTTAATGAGTGGCCCACCTGGTTCTGGCAAGACATTATTAGCCAAGGCCTTAGTTGATTTAATGCCAGAGCTTTCTTTTCCGGAAGCTATTGAGGTAACTCGTATTTATAGCTCTTTAGGCTTAAATAATAATTCTTCATTGGTTTCCACTCGCCCATTTCGTAGTCCACATCATACAACTTCAGCCCCAGCGATGGTTGGTGGTGGCACCAATCCCAAACCTGGTGAAATAAGCCTAGCTCACAGGGGTATACTTTTTCTCGATGAATTACCAGAATTTCCTCGACATGTATTAGAAAGCCTCAGAGAACCTTTGGAAGAAGGTATAATAACTGTTTCTCGGACTGCTGGTTCTGTGAGACTTCCTGCTAAATTTACCTTGGTGGGAGCCATGAACCCTTGCCCTTGTGGTAATTATGGTGAGCCAAAAGCCACTTGTTCATGCTCCCCAATGAACGTCATTAGGTATAGAAAAAAGATATCCGGCCCGCTTCTCGATCGTATTGATATACAAATTA
>JBBTYS010000063.1:0-9189 GCA_038078535.1 Patescibacteria group bacterium
AGGATCAACGGCAACAGCGGGCTTGGCTTCAACCTTGTCTTCGTCCCCTTCTTTCTTCATGTTCAATGGCTGAATTGTTTTACAGCCATCACGATAAAGCGCGATTGCTTTCAAGCCAAGTTTCCAACCTTGAATAAACACTTCTCGAACATCTTCTACCGTAGCATCGGTTGGAAGATTAATTGTTTTGGAAATAGCACCAGAAATAAACGGCTGAACGGCGGCCATCATATTTAAGTGGCCCATGTAACTAATACTGCGTTCACCATTTGCGGCCTTGAAAGCACAATCAAAAACCGGCAAATCTTTTTCGTTTAAGTTTGGTGCGCCTTCAATTGTATCGTGCTCAGTAATGTGAGCGATAATGCCCTCAACATCTTCATTAGAATAACCGAGGCGACGCAAAGCCATTGGCACTTGGTTGTTAACCAACTTCAAAGTTCCCCCACCCACAAGCTTCTTGTATTTAACCAAGGCGATATCCGGTTCAACACCAGTCGTTGCGCAGTCCATCAAAAATGCAATTGTACCAGTTGGCGCAAGAACACTTATTTGAGAATTGCGAACGCCATACCTCTTACCCATTTCTAATGTCTCCTGCCAAACTTGATGAGAAGCATTCAAAAGTCCCTCATCGTGCATGCCTCCAAGTAGAGCTTCGTTGTAAGCATGCTCAGCGGCTTGGGTATGTTTTTCTAAAACATTAAGCATCGGCTCTCGATTTTTTATAAAGCCAGAAAATGAGCCTTTGGTGTCAGCAATCAGGGCCGACATGCGATAGGCTTCGCCAGACATTAGAGAAGTAATGTGAGCTGCAAAGTAGCGACCCATATCTGAATCGTAAGGCATACCAAGCACCATCAATAGTGCGCCCAGATTAGCATAGCCCAAACCAAGCTGACGAAAATCTTTAGCGTTCTTGGTAATATCTGGAGTTGGATAAGAAGAGCGGTCAACCAAAATATCTTGAGCAATAACCATCACGTCGACAGCCTTTTTAAATAGTTCGGTATCGAACTTAGCCCCCTCTTTTAGAAACTTCATTAAATTAAGAGACGCTAAGTTGCAAGCACTATTATCTAAGTGCATGTACTCAGAGCAAGGATTAGATGCATTAATGCGGCCAGTGTTAGAAGCTGTATTCCAATTATTAATCGTGGTGTCGTACTGCATGCCGGGATCGGCAGACTTCCATGCGGCTTTAGCAATCCAATCCATAACTTCACGAGCCTTAACAGTGCGTAAGGTTCTGCCATCAACACGAGCGGTTAAGTTCCAGTTAGCATCGGCTTCAACAGCACGCATAAAGTCATCTGTGACACGCACAGAGTTATTCGCATTCTGAAACGGAATCATCGTATATGGATCAAATAAATCACCGGTGAGTGAATTTTTTACTCCACCTTGGGTCAATATCTTAACCATATCCTCTGCTACCTGCTTGCAGTTAATGAAATCTTCAATGTCTGGGTGATCAGCATCGAGCACCACCATCTTTGCTGCACGACGTGTCGTACCACCCGAACGGATAGAATTCGCAACGCCATCAGAAAGTTTCATGAAAGAAACAGGTCCTGAAGAAAGTCCACCTTTTGATAGTTGTTCCATTGAGCCTCGGAGACGAGAAAGATTTGCGCCTGAGCCAGAACCTTTTTGAAAAATTTTGCCCTCATCGTGTCCCCACTTCAAAATTGAATCCAAACTATCGTCGACAGCGAGAATAAAACAAGCTGAACACTGTGGGTGTTCGGTCGTACCAACATTAAACCAAACTGGGCTGTTAAAAGCAGCGTACTGATTAATTAAAATCCAAGTTAAATCTTCAGTGAAATTGTTAGCATCCATCTCTGAAGAAAAATATCCGTCTTCCAATCCCCACTGACCTATAGTTTTAGCCACGCGATCCACCATCTGACGAGCACTAGTTTCTCTTTCTGGCGTACCTAATTTGCCACGAAAATATTTTGAAGAAACAATATCAGTCGCAGTCTGAGTCCAAAAGTTTGGGACCTCAACGTCATCTTGCTGAAAAACTACGGTTCCATTTCCACGCTCAATTTTTGCGGTTCGTTTTTCCCAAACGATACTTGAGTAAGGATGCATCTCGCCAAAAAGTCGTTTCCAGTGGAAAGCTGTTTTGCGAGAGTTGTTTAGAGGTTCGACGTCTAATTGGGATTGGGTTGCGGTGCTGTTCATTGGTCAATTCTAGTTCAATATTTTGGGGTCGGCAAATGTTGATAACTATATCTAAAATAAGGGCACTTTTAGCATTAAAAAATCCCCGTTTGGGGATTTTTTAATGTGCATTCCTCTTACTTGTTCATTTTGCGACGAATGAAAGCCGGTATAGTGTCAAACTCAGAATCATTCACGCCCTCATCAACAAATTCTTTAACTGGCTGAGGTGGTGTCGATTGATTATTCTGCTGATTCGAATTTGATTGTGAACCTTTTACAATTGAGTCAAATAAATTTTGTGTTGATTCGACTGGTGCTCCAAATCCAGAAACGACTGGGCGCATCTGTGGTGGGTTGTCATTATTAAATCCAGTAGCAACAACTGTAATTTTAATTTCACCTTTTTTTAATTTGTCATCGAGGACAGCACCGAATATGACTCGTGCTTCAGGATCAATATGTTCAGTAATGATTCGAGCAGCTTCATTAATTTCGGCCATCGACATATCGACGCCACCAGAAACATTAAAGAGCACCCCCTTGGCCCCATCAATTGAAACTTCTAGTAGTGGTGAGTTGATTGCCATCTTGGCAGCTTCAATCGCCCTATCATCCCCGCTCGCCAAACCAATACCCATCAAGGCTGAGCCAGAGTTAGACATCACGGCTCTAACATCAGCAAAGTCGAGGTTAACAATACCCGGAATAGTAATGAGGTCTGAAATACCTTGTACACCCTGCCTTAAAACGTCATCAACGATACCGAACGAATCAAGTAGAGACGTCTTGCGATCAATGATAGAAAGAATTCGGTCGTTTGGAATTGTAATTAATGAGTCAACTCTTTCTCGAAGATTGTTCCAAGCAGCGTCAGCAATTTTCATTCTCTGAGCACCTTCGAACATAAATGGCTTGGTCACAACACCCAAGGTCAACGCACCAGCTTCTCGTGCCAATTCTGCAACTACAGGAGCTGCTCCAGAACCAGTACCACCACCAAGGCCACAGGTAACAAAAACCATATCTGCGCCTTTGAGGGCGGCGCTGATTTCTTCTTTGGTGTCATGAGCAGCTTGGCGACCAACTTCAGGATTCATGCCAGCACCAAGACCTCGAGTGAGGCTTTTGCCAATATGTATCTTGACTGGTGCCGCTGAGGCGTGCAGAGCTTGAGCATCAGTATTCACAGCGATGAACTCTACACCATGAATACGAGCCTCGATCATTCGAGCTAAAGCGTTAACGCCAGCACCACCTACGCCTACTACTTTGATGCGGGCAAATGTTTCAAATGCGGGTTTAATTTGGGCCATATGTTTCTAATATTTTGAATCAGGTTGCTTGTGGTTTATCATAAAAAAAATAGGCATGCAAGTAATGCCATTATCCCTGTGGGTAAAACTGTGGATAAGAGGCTCCTCTAGACTTATGGTAAGAAATTCTTAAACCAGTCCGTAACTCCCTTCATGAAGCCGCCACCACTGCTAAAGGTGGAGCTACTCCTTGATTTCACAGACCCAACTTCGCTCTCGAAGCCCCATAAAATCAAACCGGTGGCCACAGAAAAAGATGGGTCGGTTGCAAGATCGACCACACCATCGAGGTGTAGTGGTCGAGCCAGCCTAACTGGCAATCGAAGAGTGTCCTTGATTAACGAGAGTAGGCCCGGCAGATGTGCCCCGCCACCAGAGACTACGACACCAGCTGGCAACATTCCACCACGAGATGATTTCTTAACTTCGGCAGTCACTAAATCCATGAACTCTCCGACTCGAGCATCAACAACTCTGGTGAGTTGTTTTTTGGGTAAAATAAAGTTTGCTTCACCCATCAAATTAGAGAGATCGATGTTTTCTCGACGGCGTAAGTCTTCAGTGCCACCAGTAGAGGCGTGTTCAATTTTAATTCTCTCCGCTACGTCCATTGATGTTCTTAAAGCCATCGCTAAATCATTGGTGATGTGACGAGAACCAATTGGCAAAACAGCACTATGAACTAAATCAGCTTCTTCAAAAACTGTAATCGTTGAAGTCCCACCACCAAAATCAAGATGCATTACTCCATACTCGCGCTGATTTTTTTCTAAAGACGAAAGAGAAGCTGCGAGTGGTGCATAAACTAATCCTGTGACCTCAACACTGTTTTCATTTACACATTTAACAATATTTCGAAGATATGGTGAGAGTCCATCTATAATTAAAACCTCAGCTTCGAGGCGAACACCCTTCATCCCTAAAGGATTCTTAACATTTTCTGAACCGTCGATTATAAAATTACGAGGCACCACGTGTACAATCTCTCGATTAGCTGGCAAGCTCACAACCGATGCCGCTTGGAGCACACGGTCAATGTCATTTTGAGAAATTTCGTTATCAGCTCGAGAAACGGCAATCACACCTCGAGAGACTTGGCTTTTAATATGCAGGCCATTTACGGCGACATAGGCACGCTTGAGTTTAGTGCCGGCCATAGCTTCGGCTTTTTGAATAGCACTACTCAAATCATGGATAGTTTCTTCCATATCAACAACCATGCCACGACGTAAGCCGTGTGAAGGCGCAATGCCAACTCCTAAAATTTCTGGTCGAACCGCATCTTTCTCTACTTTAGCGATAACGACTTTAACTTCGGAATTGCCAATATCAATACCTGATAAGATATAGGGTTTCATAGGTCGAGTGACAGAACAATATCTTCTTGCAAATCAATCATTTTCTTTTCGTCTTCTGGCGAAAGCTCATGATCATAACCGAGAAGATGAAGAAGGCCGTGGACAGACAATCGGGCCAGTTCTTGGTCCAATGGAATATTTATTTCTTCTGCTTGTCGCCTTGCGACGTCGAGACAGATAAAAATATCTCCTACGGGAAGTATACCATAATTTTCGAGTCCGTGTTCATTGAGTGGGAACGAAAGAACGTCAGTCGGCTTGTCTTTTTGTCGATATTTTAAATTTAATTCTTGGCTTCGTTCAGGAGTCACCAAATGAAGACCAAGCTCCACTTTTCCGCCCTTGGCGAGACCTCGACCCTGAGGGTCGGGTTTATTCAAATTAATATGTTCCAATGCATGACTAAAGACCTTCACAAAGAAGTCTTCTGACCAATATAAATCGCTTGTCTGATTTTCATATACTAAGTCGAGCATCTTAGTATATCAACTTCCAGATATTGCTCTGGCGTTAATATGGTTAAATATTTTAATCGCTACAAACTTCATAATTATGCTAATAGGCCACCCGCAATATTAGCCCAGCCAACTGGAAGTTGTATTACTGAGCATCATTGAAATACTAAGCTAAAACCACAAAAAAGAAAACAGCCAGCCCTGCGCGTACGCGGAGCTGGTCTGGTTCAGGAGTTTGGCGTCTCACGACGCTACTGCGAAGAGCCACTTACTGTGAACGTCAAAGAGGACGTCAGCGTCACCAGCATCAATTTCCAGAGAGACTTTGAACTCTGAAGCTTGGTTTGAGCGTGTTCCCAACTGGGACAGCATCTGTCGCCTAGACTCAAAGATTCCAAGTACTGGGGTACTGATGCCGTTGTAGTTAATCCCCACCATCGCCATGCGTATATCTTCACCCGGTGGAGATATACGATGAGTTAGTATGGTGGTCTTGCCCGAATCAGACCAAGGACTAGGCACTTCCACTCGCCTTGTGAAAATAAACTCGATACCCGCTTGCGGGTGCACTTCAACGAGACCAGCAGTTCTTGCTACCTCGTATATTCTGCCCCGACACACGGATGACCGAAAGCCCAGAAAGTGTGGCGTGGCAATAAAACACTGCTGAACACCTTCTGTGTCGAGTAGAGGCATGTTGCCGGACAGCAGAAGCCTCTCGGCCGCTACGCTTACTTCATGCCCTAAGTGCTTGTAGGCCTCGATGATTCGTTGCTTGGAACCCCAAGTACTCATGGGGATGTCGACAGGACCCAAGCCTTCAATTTGTTGTGCGTTTGTAAGGATCTCCATCTCAACTCCCCTAAAAGTCGTTTATTGATAGCGCCCCTTTTATACCACGAAAATAATATAACGACAAATCAAAATCCCGACAGCTGTCGGGATTTTGATTACTAATAATCTTAGCTTAAGAGCTCTTTGACCATTCCACTAACCCTTTGGCCATCCGCAGAACTTTTTACTTCAGCCATGACTGAGCCAATTACCTTGCCCATATCTTTCATGCTGGTAGCTCCGGATTCAGAAATTTTACTTTGAATGATTGCACGAAGCGCATCATCTGATAACTGTTCTGGTAAATACTTCATCAAGGTGTCAGCTTCAGATTTTTCAGAAGCAGCCAATTCTGGTCTGCCACCTTTTTCAAATTCAGCGACAGAATCTTTGCGGCGCTTAACTTCTGAAGCTACGACATCTAAAGTTTCCTGCTCGGTAAGCTGACTCTCCGCATCAAGTTGTACTGGGTCAGTTATGGTCTTTATAAGCTTCCCTCTTTTTTCAAGTTCTTTATTCTTGATTGAAGCCATAACCATGCCAAGCAAAGTTCGGAGAGATGAATCACCGGACTTTAAAGCATTCTTCATATCTTCTTTTAATATATCTTTAAGCACGCTGATTTTTATCTATAATTTTTGCGTTTCGCCAAGCTCGAGGCAAATCTGAGCACTGGGACGAGTCGTATAGAGATACGACGAGTACCAAGCGGAAGATTTAACAAAGAGATTGGTAAACCCGAAGGGCTCGATCGCTGACCTCCATTTCTGACAAGGTCCGAGCGAGCGCAATAATTATAGGTCGATTTCTTGTTTTAGTTTTCTCTTTTCTTCATCAAAAACATCTTTGTCATATTTGCCCATTTTCTCTAAGCGACGTCTTAAGCCTGAAAGATGGACGCCCATGATTGCCGCGTTCTTTTCTCTGCGCTCAGTAACTTTCTTAACTCTAAATCTAGCTTTCTTTGCCTTAAGCAAAACACCGCTTTGCTGAACAAAGCGATTAAATCGTCTTAATAGGCTTCCTGAAGATTCGTTTGGTTTTCTTTTAACTTCTACCATAAATAGCCTCCCTTCAGCCTTACTGGTGCTTAAAAAGCAGAAGTAAGTTCAAATTATATTTCAATAATACCATCAATTAAACAGTTTTTCAAGGCGCTTATTGAACAATTTTAGCACCGAGTTCTTTGCCACCGAGTAGGTGGACGTGGAGATGAGGAACGAGTTTGCCCGCGTGCTCCCCTTCATTGATAATCAATCTATAACCAGATTCAGAAATGCCGGCTTGTTTAGCAACTTGCTCAGCGATTAAAAATATCTTACCAAGGAGAGCGCTGTCACCAACACCAACTTCTTTTAAATCACCGATGTGGCGCTTGGAAATAATGAGCAAGTGAACTGGAGCTTGAGGATGAATATCTTTAATAACTAAAAAATCCTCATCTTGCCAAAAAATTTCAGCCGAAATCTCACCATTAATAATTTTACAAAAAATATCCGTAACCATTTTTATTGCACTGCAGAACCACAACGATTCGGTGAGCATCCACTAAGATGAATTGGACCAGTTCCGACGTAGCCTATACATTTTTGGCAGTTTATCGAAAAAATGTATAGGCGAAGGATGGAATGTGCCTACTTTTTTATTTCTTCCTCTTCTTCGTATTCCTTGCCTGATGATGGAATGCCAATTGGTTTTTCTTTGAGACGCTTCTTAACTTCTTCGACGATACGTTCAAGCAATATGGTTTCTTGAACACCAGTATCCATTTCACGAAGAATGATTGTGCCTTCAAGCGCTTCTTTCTGACCAAAGATAAGAGCAAAGCGAACTCCAAGGCGGTGAGCAATACGGAGTTGAGACTTGATACTGTCTCGACCGAGTGATGACTTAGCATCAATCCCAGCTTTTCTGAAGCTTTCAAATAATGGCAAGGCCTTACGCTTTGGTGCTTCGCCAAGCTGAACTAAAAATACTTTTGGTTTTGAAGCTGATTCAGGAACATGCACATTCTTTTCTTTCATGGCAATAATTAATCGTTCCATACCCATGGCCCAACCCGCAGCTGGAGTTTTAGAGCCACCGAGCTGTTCAATCAAGCGGTCATAGCGTCCACCCGCAATTAGTGTCGTCTGTGAACCACTGTTTTCACTTGGGATTAACTCAAAAACCGTGCGAGTGTAGTAATCTAAACCCCGAACTAAATATGGATTAAGAATATATGGAACCTTAGCTTCATCAAGGAATTCCAAAACATGCTTAAAGTGCAATCGACAAGCATCATCCAAGAAATCAACCATCTGCGGAGCTTCTTTCATGCATTCCTTACAACCCTCTTCTTTGCAGTCTAAAATTCTAAGAACATTGTCCTTTAGACGATTCCTGCAGTTGGCACAAAGTTTCTTGGCACGATTACGGAAGTGATCTTTGAGAGCTTTAATGTAAGCGGGTCGGCAATTCTGGTCACCAATACTATTTATGTGGACGTCGTAACCATCAAGACCCAATGAATCGAGAAGTTTGTAAGCAATGAAAATCATTTCGGCATCGACGGCTTCGGAGGCATCACCAATCGTTTCAAGACCTAATTGATAAAATTGTCGGTAACGCCCAGCCTGAGGTTCATCGTGACGGAACATTGGATCAATGTAGTACAGCTTCACAGGGTGAGGACGGACATTCATACCATTTTCTAAATAAGCTCTCACAGCAGGCGCAGTACCTTCGGGTCGTAAAGCCAAGACATCACCACCCTTAGTCTTGAGAGTGTAAATTTCTTTTGAAACTATATCTGAAGTCTCACCAACTGAACGATTAAAGAGTTCGGCTGATTCTAAAACCGGAGTACTGATACGCTCGAAACTATAATATTCAAGCAAAGATTCAATTTTCTTGTTTATGTACTTCCAATATTTTTGTTCTTCCGGAAGAATGTCGTGCATTCCTCGAACTGACTGTATTTGTTTGGCTTTGAGTTTCGACATATTTTTATTTTTACAATCTGAGAAGCTATTTAACTAGACTTTGCTATAAGGGATACACCATGTGAGG
>JBBTYS010000064.1:0-1930 GCA_038078535.1 Patescibacteria group bacterium
TGACGGGTTATAAAAATGGCGACAACAGGAGCAAAAACACTAAAACCTGCATTTACAAAAAAATCTGCAAGAACAAGAGTTCGGATAACCCGATTTATTTTCATTTTTACAAGCTAGGCATACCCCAACCAGAAGCATTATCGTCTCCCAACGGAAGAATGTCATGAGAAAATCTGTGGAGTAGTTCTCTGGTAGATTCAGCAGGGTGTTCAGCTTCAATCTGCCATTCTTTTGCGGCAAGACCAGCTAAGTGAGCAGCAGCCATAGAAGTGCCGGACAAGGTGACATAGTCTGAATTGATTGAAGTTGATTCAATATTTACACCAGGAGCTACAAATTCTAAATCACCAGCCTGTTTACTATAAGAGGTTGAGGCGAGATTACCACCTCGTGCACTCCAAGTCGGAACATTCAATAATGAGTCAACAGACCCAACACTAACAACATCTAATTGCGAGGCTGGATAATCTAGGCTGCCGACATAAGGACCATCATTGCCTACAGCAGAAATAACCATTACGCCCTGTTCAGTTGCATACGCAACAGCTTCATTTATTAGCTGGCTTTCTGAATCAGACCCAAGGCTAAGAACTATAATTTGGGCTTTATCATCTACCGCGTGACGTATTGCAACAGCCACGTCATCAGAAAAACAGGTGCCATCAGAAGCACATGTTTTATAAATCATTAAATTTGAAGCTGGCGCAACGCCATACATACCTTTACCATCGGCCCCACCATCAGCGGCGATTATTCCAGCGACTTGAGTACCGTGTCCGTTTTTGTCATCACAACTATTTTTTGTGAATGTATCAACTCCAGAAAAATCAGAACAAGCAGTAATTCTGGCTTTTAAATCTGGATGAGTAGTCAATATTCCAGTATCAAGAACTGCAACGTTTACATCTTCTCCGCCAGAAGGCATATCTGAACCAAGAGTATCACCATACAAAGCTTCAACACCCCAACCAACTTGAGTAGTAGGGGTTTTGATAAATGGCTTTGATACAACCTTTTTAGTTGTGACCAAAATATTAAGTTTTTTGACTGGTACAACTTCGACGCCAAAAACCTTGGCCAATTTAAGTTGCCAATCAGTTAAGTCTGCAGTGAATCCATAATCAAAAACATTCCTTACTTGAAAGGATTTTTTCCAAAAATTAGAGGTGGATTTTACGAGATACCGACTATCCGTGGTCGGGGTCTGGGCTGGAGCCGCATGAGCCCCTGTAGCCAGCGCAAAAAAAGAAATAAAAGCTAGGTAAAATAAGGCTTTCTTTATATTCATTTGTATACTAGCAAGTATAGCATATTGGGGCTATACCAGCAATCCACAGGAGTCGCTCGCCATCACCATTTTTATCAGTCTTCCGCTCGGGTTATTTCTAGCATCTCCTCTTCATTTCTCTGGCCAACTGAGGTGGCCCCTGTCGGACCATGCGGGCTTAGGCCGTTTCCGACATCCCCAGATTGGCACCCAGAGAAATATCATCAAAGATGCTGAAATATCAGCCGATTGTGCAGATTGATAAAAATGGTGATGGCTCGCTTTATTTAATAAAAAGGAGATAAGCGAACTTCTGTATTTTTATCGCTTTGAACGACGCTCTATTCTCGTACCGAACAAGTTGGAAAGAATGCCGGCCCGCTTCGCTGAAGCTTTAGCGAAGCGAGTAACAAAAAGGAGGCCGAACGAAGTTTAGCAAGGTGGCCTTTTTGTTCGGCATCTCTGACAAGTTGTGATAATACGAGACGAGGGGAGAGATTGCGAGAAAAATATAGAAGCGAGTGACTATTTGGGAGACATTATATTATCGAAGCTATTTTTAAGCCTATCCCCTAATTGGCGCAACTTTTCCATCGCCACCAAAGAACCAATAAACCTAGACCTGAAGAGAGTCTTGAGGAAATATATTACTAGTACCGTAAT
>JBBTYS010000065.1:0-1064 GCA_038078535.1 Patescibacteria group bacterium
CTCAACATCAATTACTATAACCCCAGAGATAGATCCAGTTACCACGCCAATATTCATATCGGGGAACTGCTCAAACCAGGACTTTATTTCGTCTTTAGTTGCCCTGCGTGTCTGAAATTCCTTCCACTGGATTAAAGGTGTCTTATCTCTACTGACTGGGATTATAGAGAACCCCAACTCGGCGTATTTTAATGCTTCGCCCAGCATATTTTCTTGGATTTTATCCATTTGTTTTTGTCCTGTGATAAATCTTCGCCAGTAAGTCATACCAACCCACGAGTCCGTTGGCTATCTCTGATGCTTCCTGAAGCGATAGGTCTTTATCACATTCATTTTTTATAAATTGTTTTAATTCTTGAATAAACTTTTCTTCGACCATTTTTGATATACTCTCCCAAAATAAAAATATGGGATCATATAGTCCCATACTAGCAGAGGGCGTCTGACTGAACTTGGAGTCAGACTGAGTCAGTTTTCGTGTTAGATTTGAAGCCAGTATTTCTCGTTCTTGTGGAGTACTAGCTGTGCTATTCCGAAGACCTTTTGTATCTTTTTATTTATAGCCCTATAAGCATCGTATATCCTCTGGTCGCTCTGTTTGGCTGGATCTGATTGGCTATCTACCAGTTCCTCAAGTTCAGTCGTAGTGAACTTTTGTCCAATTGCTTTGCTAAATATAGACACACAAAAAGCAATCCGTATAGTTCCGCTTATAGGGCAGGCTACGCCCCTTACAACAATCGCGTCTTGGTTCTTGTCAAAACTAATATCGCTTGGCTTAAGATTTTGAAATCTGTCAGCACTGGAGACCGGAATCGGTAAAGACTTAACTTTAGGTTTAGGTTCTATTTTTGGAGAATAGTTTTCAAACTGTTTTATGATTGCGATGTATGCCCTATATGCTCTATCTGCTATGTTGCGGATATAGTGTAGACGACTGGTATGGTAATCTCTATCTTTTTCTTCACTAGAGTTTTTCATAGCTGGCAACAGTGCGTATCCATTGGCATTTACCAACTCAAAATTATGAGTCATAAATGTACGGATAGAACTAAGGCGTATAT
>JBBTYS010000066.1:0-2155 GCA_038078535.1 Patescibacteria group bacterium
AGTTTTTCTCAGGCCGGGGAAAGCTTAAATGTTTTTGGTGCTTCGATTACTAATTTTTTATCAGCGCTACCTGGGGCGGGTACTCTTAAATCCGCCAAGAATTTACTTGAAGTTGGTCAGGAGCTTTCAGCCGCTGGCACTTCTATGACCACGGCACTAAATGCTGTTGCAAGAACTGGCGCTTTGGCTGATCCAACTAATCCAGAAGTCCCAATCGGACCGATTCTTACAGCCCTCAAAAAAGCTTTGCTTGCTTCCAAGCAACACGTGGCCCAAGCTAGTACGCTTTTGGCTGATATAGACGCCAATATTATTCCTGCTGACAAGCAGGCCACTTTCAACGATTTTAAATCTAAGTTTCCTGATTTAGAAACCGCCGTAAATATGAGTTCTGATTACTCAAAGTTTTTTGAAAATCTAGTTACGGCTAATGGTTACAAGAGATATTTGGTTATGTTTCAAAATGCCTCAGAACTCAGGCCAACTGGTGGGTTCCCAGGTACTTATGGGGTGATTTCATTCAAAGATGGCAAGCTCGACAATATTTTTGTTGATGACGTCTATAACCTAGATGGTCAACTCAAAGAACACATTGTGCCGCCACTTCAACTTCAGCACATAACACCAACGTGGGGGATGCGCGATGCAAATTGGTATGTTGATTTCCCAATGTCGGCCAAAAGCATTGAAACTTTCTATAAAAAAGAATCGGGTCAGAGCGTCGATGGTGTCATAGTAGTTAACCCAGAAATGGTAGCAAAAGTTTTGGGCATAATTGGTCCAATTGAAATGCCTGAATACAAACTTACTTTAACTTCAGAAAATATTTTAACTACAATTCAAGATCAAGTTGAATATGGGTCTAATCGTGCCCAGCCTAAACAAATTGTTAAAGATTTTGCCCCACTGTTTTTTGCTAAGATATATTCTGCTAGTCCCGATAAGTGGCTGGAAATATTTAGCACTTTGGTCATGAGTATTAACGAGCACAACGTGCTCATGAATTTTAACGACCTTTCGTTGCAGAGTTTCGTGACTGATAAGGGCTTTGGCGGTCAGGTTCATCAAGGCGATAAAGATTACTTGATGGCGACGATTACTAACGTGAAGGGTTCTAAAACTGATGCCGTTACCGACACATCCTTGAGCATCGATACTGCCTTTGAACAAGATTCAGCAATTCATACTGTAACTATCTCTCGTCAGCACAACGGAGGAACTATGAAATATGGATTCTATAACAAACAAAATCCTGCCTACGTTCGAGTTCTTGTGCCTGAAGGTTCAGAGTTCATTTCAATCACGGGCAATGATAAACCCAACTTCAGTCCATTGGTAAATTGTTCATCTGGGTTTACTCGTGATGAAACTCTTACTAAATTTGAATCAACAGCGACGACAGATAACTCAAATCGAGTCACCACTTATCAAGAAGCAGGTAAAAAAGAATTTGGCTTTTGGCTAATTACCGATGCTGGTAAGTCTAAGGCTGTAACTCTTAAGTATCGTGTCCCAAAGGCATTAACGGACAAAGTCTACGAACTTTACATTCAAAAACAACCATCCCTAAAAATAAAAAACTTTAATTTATCAATGCAGAAAATTGAAGGTCTTGCTCCCGAAGCCTCATATCCTTTGCTTACTCCTAAAGACGACGCCTACCTCTACTCAGGCAGGTTGGATAATGATCTCATTGTGAAAGTGAATTTTAAGTAAATACTTGGTATACTCCCACGATGACTAAGTCTAAGATTTTGAGGGCGAGTTTGATGTTGGGGACTTTTACTATTGTGGGTAAATTGATTGGTCTTTTGCGAGACCGAATTCTGGCCGGACAATTTGGAGCGTCTACAGAGCTGGACGTCTATTATGCTGCGTTTAGAATACCTGACTTAATATTTAATCTTTTTATTCTTGGGGCAACCTCGTCGGCTATCGTGCCGATTTTTATTGAGTATTATCAGAAAGAAAAAGCAGGAGCCTGGAAAGTGGCGCAAAATTTTTTGAATGTGATGGTAGCAGGCGTGGCAGTTTTTTCAATTGTAGTTTTAATATTTGCACAACCAATTGCCCACTTGATTGGACCTGGGTTTGGTCCAGAAGAAATACAGACTCTTACGAATTTGATGCGCATCATGCTTTTGAGTACGTTAAT
>JBBTYS010000067.1:0-7788 GCA_038078535.1 Patescibacteria group bacterium
AACTTTCGGAGGTTATATTTAAATGAGCCTGCCATAATCATAGTAGCTATGGTTAAAGACCAAGTAAGCTTAGCCACGATAATCGCTCGGCCACTATACGTGTGAAAGTAGCGCTCAACTGTTTCAATAATTTTTCGACTCTTTTCATCTTTACGACCCCACCTATCAATGGGTTTGGATCCACCAAAATAACCCACCAAGTACCACATAAAGCCATTGACAATTTCTCCAGCCAAACATATTAAAATGGCTGGAATAACCAGAACTGAACCGATAGAGGCTAGGAATCCAGTCAAAATGATTGTGTTCATCCCCTCAACCGTTGCACCAATAAATATTAAAAGATATTTATATTCTATCAGGGCTGGGAAATGAATTTGAGTCCAACTAATTATTGCTTCCATATTAAATGTATTGTTTTAGTATTTTAAAATCTTCCAGTAAAGTACCCTTCGAACTTTGATTATATATAGCCACGGCTGGATGGTACAGGGTGATGATTTTAATTGGGCCGTAAGAAGCTTTAGCCCCAAAAGATTTACCGTGCATTTTGCTGATAGGTTTTAATTGATTCCCCAGTCCAAATAAACGAATTACATACTCCATAGAAAACCGGCCAAGGGTTGCTATGACTCTTGGACGAATAATTTCTATCTGACGATCTAGAAAAGGACCATAGATGGTTATCTCTTTCGGGGATGGGTCTCTATTTAGTGGAGGCCTGTCTTTTACAATACTTGTAATGTAAACTTCCGAACGCTCCATCCCAATAGATTGAAACATTTGGTCAAGAATTTTACCAGCAGATCCAATAAATGGTTTGCCAGTCTTGGCCTCATTTCTTCCAGGAGCCTCCCCCACGAACATTACTTTGGCACGATGGCTACCCCCGCCGATGACTGGAAAAGTTCCATTTTTTATACGCTCGGCGTATAAAGGTGACTTTTTGAGCTTAATGACCTCCTGCTCTATATCAGCAAGGAGCTTGATTCTTTTATCTGCCATAACCCAAAGCTTAATAGAAAAAAGCTGCCTTGAAAAGTCTAGCCTGCTCCGGCCAATAAACCCAGAGCCAGCCAGAAAACAATACGACCACTTTGGATTGTCCACAAAAAGTGATCAAAAAGGCCAACTACCAGAATAGCCATGACGACTAGTCCAAGTGAAAAGTGATAAAGCTTCCTGAAACCAAGCCGGTTGTAGAAATCATACAGAAGGATTGCTAGAAAAATAATAAACAGGGCCAGCCCAACTCCAACCTCAGAATAAATTAGTAAATATACATTGTGAACTGGTTGATATAAGTTCCTATTAAGATGCAAATCCTGATTTTGTAACCATGGTACAAAATTACCAATACCCAAACCCAACCAATTCTGAACGCTCTTAAGAGATTCTTGATTATATAGGATTCTGAGTTGAACAGCTTCGTCGCTAGTCGAGATTGATGACCTATTGACTACGTATGACCCATACATCGAAACGAAAATTGCGCCGACAGTAACTGTAGTCCAAAATATTTTTAAACTTCGTTTTCGCATTTCAGAATCTTGCCAAAATTCTTTATGGAACGGTCTATAAAATCTAATAAAGAGGAGGTGAATGATAAAGGCAATGAACCAGAGGCCAATAATAGTCCGCGAGAATGTGAGAAGAAATGCCCAAAGAATTAAAACGTGTAACACATGCCACCACCATCTCCTCTTTTGATATATCGCGATTGAATAGAAAGCGCCCAGAGCAATAAATAAATAAATTGCTAGGACATTTGAATGAGGCAAAGTGCCATAGGCACGCATGATTTTAATACCTTCAACATAAAAAGCTGCTATGCCCGTCATGCCTGGAGCTAGCACACTCTCCCCTAAATAACTGAGCCCCAGACTTCCCTGCTTAATAAACTGGATAATGGCAATCACAGATTGAAATGCCCCAGTCAAAACAATAACTTCAAAGGCATGAGCTAGTGTAAATCTTTTTAGGGCATAATCCTTAACGTAAAAATACAACGCAAAACCTTCTAACAATTTCAGCCATTGAAATATAGAGGTTTGGACATCTTTGGCATTAGTAATTGATAATCCTGCAACTATTACAAACGAAATCAAAAACCAATCTGCTTTTTTTATTTGTATTTTGGGTTTTGAGCAAATCCAAAACCCGAAAAGTGTCAATACTAACAAGTCTGTAACGTAAACATAAACCGCAGTCCATTCAGTAAAGTCAAATGGCTCATAACCAAAAATGTGCCGAATCGAAATCGGTATCGCGAAAAGAAATATATAGAACAGCCAATCTTCTAATTTTTTTAGAAATAAAATGCTCATATTACCTGATTAGTAGAAAATAGAAAATTCCGGTAGTGAAGACGAGAATAAGTGTATACAAAAGCCAGGCTGGAATATTGAGGGAATATTCAGGGACACGATCGCCATGGGATTTAGCTCTGGCGTAAAGAAATATAACTAGAATCTGCTCGAGGGCAAGAGCTACACCACCAGCAAGACTAATTACACCAATAAAACTACGAATGCCAGCGAAAAATAAAACTAACGGTGGAACAACAGTAATTAGCCAAGCGTTAAACCTTCTAATACCAAAGTCCAAGTGAAAAGTATTAATCAGGGCTGAAGCCAACATTAAAAATGAAGTTGTAATGGCGAAGATGCCGAACAAAGAACTCAGAATAGTTATTTTGCTACCCAAAAACTGATAGAGGCCAGAGACAGCGTCAGCCGTTGTGGCAGTACCAGATATTCCAACTACAACAGTTGTAAAAACAATGTAGAGTAGGGCTACGAATAACACCGCAAATCCAATGGCTGGTCGAAGTTCCTTTTCCCGACCTACAAGAAGTTGTCTTTGAATGGGTACGGCTATTAAACCTCCGAATGCAAATAATAATATGCCGTAAGGTAAGCCTAAATTCGCCTTTTCAAAACCCAAAAAATTAGTTGTATCAATTGCGGGAACACCTGTGACAAAAATTAAACCAACGATAACTACAAATAAACAACAAAAAAATAACTCTATAAAAGAAACTGTTTTTAAACCTCTTAGAACCGCGACCGAAAGAGCCACAGCAAACAAAATGCTATAAGTGGAAATTGGAGTGTAGAAAAATGGCGATAGTAAGGTATTTAGAAAATCCCCTGAAATAATTATATAGGCCAGCAAGCCAACGTAGCCCAGCAATACTATCGAAAATAGAAGTAATTTTTGAAAAATTGGATTTAGATAAACTTTGGCATAACCAATAAGCTGGTGCTTGGCGTGAGTCCTCAAAATAACTTCGCCATACATAAAATCAACAACAAGAGTAGCAAGGGTAATTAGAATTAAGAGTGCCATGCTGGTCCAAAAACCAGCCTGAGCAAAAGCATAAGGCAATCCAAAAATACCTACACCAACCATACTACCAGCCAGAAGAGCAGAAGCTAAAAAGAATTTTTTATCTCTACCTAAAAACATACTGCTTTAGTATAGCAAACAGCTAAAAATGAAACAGCCCCGACAATTGTCGGGGCTGTTTCATTGGTAAACTTACCTAAGCGCCACCTTGAGAACATCTTCCATGTCTCCAGCAAAGATAAACTTAATATCTTTGAGGATTTCCTTAGGTATGTCTACCATGTCTTTCTTATTTTCCAAAGGGACAATGACTATTTTCATTTTGGCTCGATGAGCGGCAAGAATTTTTTCTTTCAAACCACCGATTGGAAGTACCTTACCTCGAAGTGTAACTTCACCAGTCATAGCCACTTCTTTACGAACAGGCTTATTAAGGAAGAGCGATACCAAGGTCGTAGTAATCGCAATACCAGCGGAAGGTCCATCTTTTTTAACTCCACCTGATGGCGCGTGGATATGAATATCTTCTCTGCTGGTCTCTTCTTTTCGGCCATGCTTAGCAGAATAAGCACGAGCCCACGAAAGAGAAGCTTGAGCGGATTCTTTCATGACTGTGCCAAACTGACCAGTTAATATTAATTTCCCAGTACCAGGCATTTTAATCGCTTCGATTGGCATAAGTTCTCCGCCAACGGGTGTCCAAGCTAAACCAGTTGCTCTGCCCACTTCGTCTTTTTTCTCTATTGAGTTGTGAGTGTATTTTATAGGACCTAAATAATTATGGACTCCATCCTTGCTAACTACAATTGTTTTTGTCGAACGAGCTTCAACAATCTTGCGGGTTACTTTTCTAATTATTGTTGCAAGCTGTCTGTCGAGTTCACGCACGCCTGACTCACGAGTGTGACTGCTAATGACATCCATGATTGCAGAATCTTGGAAAGTTATACTTCTCTTCTTAAGGCCATGATCCGTGTAAAGCTTGGGAATTAAGAAATTCTTGGCAATGTTAAATTTTTCTTGTTCGGTATATCCAGGGAACTCAATTATTTCCAAACGGTCGAGTAGCGCGGGCGGAATTGTACTTAGCTGATTGGCTGTAGCAATGAACAAAACATCCGACAAATCAAATGGCACTTCTAGATAGTGATCCGAGAAAGAGTGATTCTGTTGAGGGTCTAGAGCTTCAAGCAAAGCGGCAGAGGGATCGCCACGAAAATCCATACCAACCTTATCAATTTCATCTAGCATAAACACGGGATTCTTTACCTTGGTGTTTTGAATGCCTTGAATTAAACGCCCCGGCATCGCGCCAACATAAGTTCGACGATGGCCACGAATTTCAGCTTCGTCTCTTAAGCCACCCAAGGAAACGCGAGCAAACTTACGACCCAAAGCCTTTGCAATTGATTGCCCAATTGAAGTCTTGCCAGTGCCTGGCGGGCCCACTAAACACAATATCGGGCCACGCAATTTGCCGACTTGTTTTTGTACTGCCAAATATTCTAAAATTCTTTCTTTGACTTTTGGTAGACCATAGTGATCAGCGTTAAGAACTTTTTCAGCTTCCTTAAGGTCAATTTTTTCTTTGGTTTTCTTGGTCCATGGTAAATCTACAAGCAAATCGAGATAGCTACGTATGTATGAACCTTCAGGGTTAAATGCCGGCATCTTGCCAAGTCGTCCCAGCTCCTTAAGTGCTTTCTCTTGAACCTCTTTGGGCATACCAGCAGCCATAATTTTTACACGAATGGAATCAAACTCCCCTTTTTCATCCTCGACACCAAGCTCCTTCTCAATACTCTTGAGTTGTTCTCTCAGAAATAGTTCTTTCTGCATCTTGCCAATCTGTTTCTTGGTTTCTTTAACCACACTTTTTTCTGTATCAAGAATCTGGACCTCTCTTGAAAGATACATGTTCAACTGGCGCAGAATATCTAACATACTTTCTAGTTCTAAAATCTTTTGCTGATTTTCAATATCTAAATTTAAGTTAACAGTCATCAAACTTACAAGGTGCTCGGTGTCTTTTAACTGAGACATCATATAAATAATTTCCGGCAAAATCGTTGGGAATGAACGAGCCTCCGAGATAGTTCGAAACTGCTCAATTGCTCGACGAAGAAGCGCTTTTTCATCGACGCTTTCTCTGATAATTAAAGTCGATGGCTCAGCATTAACCTTAAAGAACGGCTCGTCTTCAGTAAAATTTGTAACACGGGCCCGAATCAAACCTTCGACGTCTATTTTGGAAGAACCGTCAGGAAGTTTAAACACCGAAACAATTCGGCCAATAGTTCCAGTCTCATAAATATCATTTCGGGAGATATCGTCTTCGCTGTTTTTCTGAGTCACAAAAAGAACTAAACGATTATGAGCTAAGGCAAAATCAAGAGCACCAACTGACTTAGGTCGTTGGATAATTATAGGAATAACTATTTTAGGAAAAAGTACCGTGTTCTTTAGAGCTATGACCGGTAATTCCTCTGGGATTATGATGTTGTTTATCTTGAATTCAGACATACCGAGATAGTATACTTCGACCTGCGCCCTTGCTTTACAAGAAAGGATCTAGGTTAAAGTTTTTAATATTATATGATAAATAGTGATACTAGATAAGCGCTTGTAAAACCTGTCGAAGTTTCACTACTCGGCATATTATACAAGACGTATTAACTTACCTATTGTAACCTAAAATTACCAAAAAATCAAGATTTGTAGACATCTACCTAACCATTAAAAGAACTAGTAGAAAAAGTCGTCTCGAGGAGGGGAATTCTTCAATATTTCAAAGGCTTCATGAGCTGTATCAACTATCGTGTATAACTTGAGGTCAGCTTCGTCTATAGCTTTTAATTTTTGCAACATCTCCACATTTAACCATTGGTGAATGGGGGTCCAAAACTCTTTGCCGACAAACACAACGGGTATCTTGTCTGATATTTTTTTAGTTTGAATAAGTGTCAAAATCTCAAATGCTTCGTCGAGCGTACCAAGTCCTCCTGGAAAAAATACATAGGCACGAGCAGCGTATGAAAGCATTAGTTTACGCACAAAAAAATAATGGAAAGCACTCGATTCTTTTACGTAAGGATTAATTCTCTGTTCAGCTGGAAGTTTTATATTTAAACCAATAGATATTCCGCCCGCCTCAGATGCACCTTCATTACCAGCTTGCATGATTCCTGGCCCACCACCCGTAACGATTCCAAAGCCTTCACCGGCAAGAAGTTTACCAAGAGTTTTGGCTTCCTCATACCACTTGTCACCGGATTGAAAACGAGCCGAACCAAAAAAAGTTATTGTTTTTTTAAAATCAGCCAGAAACTGCCAGCCATCAATCAATTCTGCAATAATACGAAAAACTCGCCAGTGAAGTGATGATCGAAAATCTTCAGGCTCCTTATAAGCTGGCAGTTTGGAAGCTGGCAAATTCATATTGCTCTTAGCCTCCTGTGACTTATTTTCTAGAATGTTTTGTGAAGATAGTGGGTCCATTTTTGTATTATATTAGAAATTTTAATTACTTTAAAGCTCTACAGTCTCGTCTACCATAGGCGCTAAGGTTGGAATATGAAGAGTGTCTGTGATGTGTTGAGCTAAAGTTGCGGCTGATACAGCTTCACCCTGCACAGTAAAGACTTTTTTAAGTTTTCCTGATTCTGCGCCTTTAGCAATCCAGGAAAGTAATGTGGGTTGGTCAGCGTGTGCCGAATAACCACCAATAGCTTCCACCCGACACCTAACTGGTACTGTTTCTTCAAAAATTTCAACCTCTTTAGCTCCATCGAAAATACGGCGTCCCAAAGTCCCCTCAGCCTGGAAACCAATAAATAAAATTGTTGAGTTCTCATCTGGTAAGTAGCGTCGTTCATGGTGAAGAATACGACCACCATTAGACATGCCCGAACCAGCAATAATAATTTTAGGAGCAGGGACTTGGTTTATGTGCTTAGACTCCTCGGAAGTTCGAGAATACTGCAAGCCGGCAAAATTAAATAAGTCATCGCCAGAATCTATGAGATACTTCGCTTCCTTATTAAAGTACTCTGGGTAGCGTTGATAGACTTCAGTTAGTTTTATAGCAAGCGGTGAGTCTATAAATATTGGCACAGCCGGAATTTCTCCTTCGTTATGCATATTATTTAACTCAAATAATAATTCCTGAGTCCGCTCCATCGCAAAAGAAGGAATCATTAAAGTACCCTTTTTGGCAATTGTATCTTTTATGATGGAACGAAGCTTTTCTTTTCTAGTAGAACGATCTTCGTGGGTCCGGTTTCCGTAGGCTGATTCAACAACAATATAATCAGCGTCGACTGGATATTCAAAGTGCTTTAGGAGTGGAGTTGGTGGGTTACCCAAATCGCCTGAGAAATAAATACGCTTACCTTCAGCTCGAATTTCCAATATTGTTGAGCCCAGAATGTGGCCAGC
>JBBTYS010000068.1:0-2240 GCA_038078535.1 Patescibacteria group bacterium
TTTAAAGAAAAGTTTCCAGAAAGGTTTATAGAATTGGGTGTGGCTGAGCAAAATATGGCGACTGTAGCTTCAGGCTTGGCCAACTATGGCAAAATTCCTTTCATTTCTTCATACGCCACATTTAGTCCTGGCAGAAATAATGAACAAATTAGAACAACTATCTCAATAAATAATGTGCCGGTTAAAATTGCTGGTGCCCACGCTGGGATCTCAGTTGGTCCAGATGGGGCAACTCACCAAGCCCTAGAGGATATTGCCTTGATGAGGGTTCAGCCCAACATGACCGTGGTTGTCCCTTGTGATGCCTTCGAAGCTGAGAAGGCAACAATTGAAGCTGCTTTTAATGGTAAACCAACCTATCTTCGTTTTGGACGCGAGAAGTCACCAGTCTTCACAACTCCAGAAACGTCATTTGAAATTGGGAAGGCCGTCCTACTAAGAGAGGGCACAGACGCAGTAATTATTGGCTGTGGCATGTTGCTTTATAACGCCCTCATTGCTTCAGAAGAATTGTCCAAGGAAGGTATTGAGTGTATGGTTGTTAATAGTCATACGGTTAAGCCTCTCGACGAGGCTACTATTCTCTCCGCCGTCCAGAAAACTGGTGCCGTGGTATCTGTCGAGGAGCACCAAGTTAATGGTGGTCTTGGTTCAGCAATCGCCGAACTCTTAGCTAAGAAATTACCAACTCCTCAAGAATTTATTGGTCTTCAAGACAGATTTGGCGAATCAGGTACTTCCGCCGAACTCATTGAGGCTTGTGGCTTGGGCGTATCTCATATTAAAGATGCAGTTAAAAAAGTTATTTCTCGAAAATCAAACGCTCGCTAAGGCAGCCATCCTGGTAGTGGTGGTTTTGGTAGTGCTTCTAATTAAAGACCGACCCAGCTCTGCCAAAGAGTTTTTTAATACTGAAAAAGCTGGCATTGTTCGCACATTCAAAGTCAGTTTGTATAGACTAAAAGCTGATATTTCACCGATAGATAGGGACAAGGATTTATACGTTTATCTTGATGGGATTCCTTTTCATCGCCAAGAACATTCTTTATCTTGTGAAATGGCGTCTTTAAAAATGGCCCTAGGGTACTATGGTGTTGATGTTTCTGAAGCAGACCTGATTTCTGAATTAAAATTTGATACCACTGGTCCTCGTCAAAAAAATAATATTTGGGGTGATCCCGAAAATGGTTTTGTGGGGAATATAGATGGTAAAATGCCTAACTCTGGCTACGGTGTCTATGAGGGACCAGTTGCCGATGTTGCGGTTAAGTATAGGCCAGCTAAGCCTATTAAGGGTGCAATTTTGGAAGATATATTAAACGCTGTGGCTGAGAAGCACCCTGTTATTATTTGGGTAACGCTACCAGGGAATTATGATATTTCATGGAAAACAGCTGGCGGAAAAGATATCGTGGCTCAGTATGGAGAGCACGCAAGATTGTTAGTTGGCTTTAGTGGCACCATCAATGATCCTAAAGATTTATTTTTTATCGATCCGGTTTATGGTAGGATGCGAATCTCCAAGAAAGATTTTGTTAAGGCTTGGAATTTATTAGATAATAGAGCATTAATCGTTGAATAATTTTATGAAAAACAAACAAATAACAATTGGTTTAGTTGTGGGGGCATTGTTGCTTGGGGGATTTGCTTTGCAAAGATATTTTTCAGATCCGACAAAAGATTCTTCGTCTCTAAATATCCATGGGCCAACCTCTTCACCGACATCCATACCAACAAAGACACCTACCTCTACAGCTAATCCTGTTGGTAAAAAGGTGATAGATGTGCCCTTCACTTCTCAAGCACCATACGCTAAATGGGACGCACTTCACCAAGAAATGTGTGAAGAAGGTACATTGGTTATGGCTCACGCTTGGGTTAGTAATATCTCATTAACCCCAGCCTATGCTGAACAAGAAATTCAAAAGCTTGCCAAATGGGGCACAGATAATTTTGGAACATATATTGATACTTCAGCAGCTCAGACAGCTCAAATGGGACAGAAAGTTTACGGCTTACGCACCAGACTAATTCAAAAGCCCACAGTACAACAAATTAAAGATGAAATTGATTTAGGCAACATCGTGATTATGGGTATGACGGGCCGAACGCTTGGTAATCCAAATTACACACCACCAGGTCCGCTCTATCACATGCTATTAATCAAGGGCTATGATGCTACTGGATTTATAACCAATGATGACGGTACGCGTAATGGCAACAGTTATCATTATTCATAC
>JBBTYS010000069.1:0-2404 GCA_038078535.1 Patescibacteria group bacterium
TTTTGATTCAAGTGCGCCCGAGGGACAAGGGGATGGTGTTTACTTCGAAGCCAGTATAGAGGAACTATCAGATGAAAATGAAATAAATCTGGCTATAGAAGTCTTAAACAAGAGAGTAACTAAAGATGAATTTCGAGTAAAGAGAACAGAGGAAGTTATTGGTTTGGGTGCTTGGAGAATTTATAAAGCCGTCCCGACTAAGATATCAAAACTTACTGAAGGAGAATATGTTAACGATCAATATGTTGATAAGAGGGTGGAAATAGAACTTAAGTGATTGGTAAAATCAGATTATGGATGATAAGACTCAAGAGTATTTGAAATGGGCGATTGAGTTGTCCAGGGAATCGATGAATCAGGGTGGGTTTCCTTGATAAATAATATTAATTTAGAGGAGTGTGCTCCCGTAAATTAGGCTAATTGGGATTTTGTAGTGGGTAGTTAGATACCCGAAACCCGTCCCCAGTTACCACTAAATTACATAAACAGACAGCTAATTTGCCAATTTCTTTTTAATCTCAGCGATGGTTAACCGATTCTTATCTTGTAATTTTCGGATTTTTTTGACGACGGTTACTTGGTCTTGGCCATATAGTTGATAACCACCTTGGGAATACTCAGCTACATTTAACAGTCCTTCCTTGGTCCAGTGACGAATTGTTGGTACGGTTTCACCAACCAGCTCAGCGAGCTCTCCGATTTTGAGGACGTTTTTCTTTTCTAAAATTTTTTCTTGCTCTTTCCCTTCTAAGGCTTCGAGGTAAATATCAAAGGATCGACTTACTGCTTCGTACATTAATGAATAGTAATCAGCCAATGATCCTCCAAGTTGGGCTTTCTCAATGCTGGCGATATATTGTTTGCGTTCTTCTTTGCGGATAATGGCTGGAGGGTAACCTGCTTGCATAAGTAAAAGATTCATTAAAAGTCGTGCAGTTCTGCCATTTCCGTCAACAAAAGGGTGAATACTTACTAATTTGAAGTGAGCGTCAACAGCTACAGTCAAAGGGTTGTCCGTGTTTTTCTGAAGCCATGCGACGTACACACCCATAAGTTCGGGGACCTTCATGGCATTGGGCATGACAACAGTTGAACCAGCAATGCGAACTGGCACAGTGCGGTATCGTCCGGCTTGGTTATCAACAATCTTTTGGAGAATAAGTTGGTGCAGATCTAAGATCGTATTTTCGGTAATATCCTGCTGTGTGGTGTCTATTCGTTGTATGATCCAATCAAAGGCTTGGGCGTGATTTACCGCCTCTAGATGCTCCTGAAGCGTCTTTCCATCTACGGTTAACCCCTTTTCTACTATTAGAGCAGTCTCAGCTCGAGAAAGGGTATTTCCTTCAATAGCGTTAGAAGTATAGGTTAGCTCGATCTTAAACCACTCACGGAGGTTTGCTACCTGATCAATAGAGAATGGCCTGAAGCCATCTAGTCGTTGTTTCTTCTTATCGAGTACAGCTAGGATATTAGTCATGCAGTGTTAAGTATAACGTGATACTTTATACTTGTCAAGAGAGCCGAATCAGTCCAAATTCGTTTTCTTGTGTTTTTCGGGTAAACAGTTCAGACTGGATGTAGAACTGATTTCTGCCCAAATGACTGTAGAAAATAAATCTCAGCACAAAAAGAGCGGTTGGATTTTGGTTTTGTTTTTCTTCTCTGCTACGGCTGCTTTGGCATATGCGCCTAGGGTTGTCGAAACACTGATACTTGGGTCCAGGTCATTAACCCAGTCAGAACGGCTGTTACCTGCTGAAACGCAAGCGGCTATTGAGACACTGGCTCAACAGCAGATCAAGCAAGAGCAAGCCAATGCCACTTTGCCTTTTATTGCACCTGTCGAAACGACTGACGAAGGAATTTTCCAGTCAATTGTCGTAAATGTTAAAGAATTTACAACCCGGGATCCAGTGGATCGTGCCAAGTTGCGCATCAAAAAAATTGATCGACTGATTGGCAAACTGCAACGGCAAGTTGGTCGGGACAAGCTGGTTGCTCTAATTAAACAAATCGGTGCTGAGACGGACAAAATTGTTACGGACCCCAAAGTTCGAACCGACCGTGAAGTCCTGACATTACAAATCGAACAATACAACCGTTTGCAACTTATTATCCAGCAGCTTGAGGACAGACTGCCGTTTACAGATTATTTAGCCATTGAAGATGCCAGGCTGCAGTATCTGGTTGCGAGCGCTGTCAGGTCTATTGATGCGGCGCCTAGTTTGGAGGCAATTCACTCTATTGCGGTTCCGGTGGTGGCCTCATTTGTGGGTGAGGATTTTGCTGAGCTGAAGGCGATGGAAACCATGATTGATTTTGAAGATAAACTTAGGTCCGAAGCCAGACTCAAATTACTCGGTTTGGAAAAAGAGCTGGCGAGTGCTTTTGAAAAGAAAAT
>JBBTYS010000070.1:0-2342 GCA_038078535.1 Patescibacteria group bacterium
GAAAAGGCCTCACGCATGTGCGTGAAGCACCTCCTGCACCGAGGCCTTTTTCTTTTTCAATAAATTAAGTCTGCTATACTTAGTGGATGCGCAAGCGTCTATTTTTTATTGTATTAGTTTTGTCGATTTTTGGTTTGGCGATGCTTTCTTCTGCTGGGATTGTTGATGCCCAAAAGAAATTTGGTTCACCCTATTATTATTTCTTTCACCAGTTGTTATATGGTTTTGTACCAGGGGCAATTCTGGCTTATTTAATTTCAAAAATTAAATACAAAATCTGGAGCAAGCTTTCATTGTTGATTTTGTTTGGAGCGTTGCTTTTAATGACATTAGTTTTTGTCCCTAGTTTTGGTTTTGGTGCTAAGGGCGCAACTCGTTGGCTAAATATTTCTGGCTTAATATTTCAGCCGGCTGAAATATTAAAACTTTCTCTAATTATTTATTTATCAGCGTGGTTTGGTGGTCGGCAAGAAAGGACGAAAAATTGGATTTATGGAGCTGCACCCTTCTTTATTGTTTTAGGTTTTGCTGCAATGCTTCTCGCGCTTCAACCTGACATTGGCACACTTATTATCGTGGGCCTGATAGCCTTAGGGATGTATTTTACGGCTGGTGTAAATTTAAAACATTTAGGAGTAATTGTTGGCGCCGGAGTTATTATACTTGGTTTATTGGTTGTTTTTGAACCATACCGCTTTAATCGCATCACAGCTTTTCTTCACCCCAACACCGACACTCGTGGAATTTCATATCAAGTTAACCAAGCCAAGATTGCCATTGGTTCTGGTGGTGTGTTTGGTGTTGGCCTCGGTCACAGTACTCAAAAGTTGGGTTTCTTGCCTGAGCCTGTAGGGGATTCTATATTTGCCATTATCGCTGAAGAGCTAGGCTTGGTCGGTTCGCTGGCTACCGTTGGTATGTTTGTATTTTTATGTTTGACTCTAACTCAAATTGCCATAGCTACCGCTGATCCATTCGGCCGGCTTTTAGTGAGCGGGGTAAATATTTGGATTATGGCTCAAGCCTTCGTGAACATCATGGCTATAAGTGGTCTAGCTCCTTTGACTGGTATTCCACTCCCGTTTATCAGTTATGGTGGTACGGCCGTCATTGCTCTGTTGGCAGGGCTCGGAATTGTATTTAATATTACTCGCGAATAACTAAAGGCCCCTCCGTTCGGAGGGGCCTTTAGTTATTAGTTAGGACTTCTTAGTGAGAGAGCGAATAGCGCCAGACTTGAGTCTAGATGCTTTGTTTGGTTTGATGACACCAGCTTTAGAAGCCTTATCGATGGCTTGGTAAGCTTTAGCAAGGAGTTCCTTCACATCTGAATCTTTGCCACCATTGGCGAGCTTGTGGAGCTGTTTGATAGCAGTCTTATAAGCATTGATACGCTTTAAGTTGCCGACACGTCGGGTTTTTGATTGTCTGAGGGCCTTTTTGGCTGATTTAGTAATCGGCATATTTGTTTCTATATATTACCTTATTTCTTCGGTTTATGCAAATCGATGAATTGTGTTTAGGGCACTAATGTTGTATAACCTACTCGAGGTCGACATGGGACTCCTTTGGACATTCTTTAAGTCTGTCTTCAGGATTGCTCATTTGGTCTTGAGTATCCTGGTAACCATTTTTACCGTTTGTTTAGCAATCATTGCATATGATGCCTCAAGGTTTCTAGATCGACTAATCATTGGCATTATAGTTCTCGGATTCCTTATTCTTAGTTTCTTGTCTTGGAAGTTATTTATTGCCGGAAAAGAGGAAAAGAACTGGTACGAACATAGATAAATTTTGCTCGCATTCAGCGCTGAAGAAGAGTGCTCTTGCGGGCACTTTATTTTTTATAAGCTATCCTTGAGTTTTCTGATCTGCTCTTTAATTGAGATGGCGTGTTCGTAGTTGAATTTGCGTATGGCTTGGTCGAGCATGCGCTGGAGCTGTTTGATAGCTTTTTGTTTAGAGCCGTTACCGAAGAAAATTACTTCACTATCGCCTGAGCCATAGCGTTGGGTTTCCTTTTGAGATGTTGGTACATTAAAGTCATTGATAGCTTTTTTGATTGTTGTTGGAGTGATGCCGTGTTTTGTATTGTGTTTTTCTTGGGTCTTTCTTCGGCGAATTGTTTCATCAATTGCGAATTGCATTGATTTAGTTATCTTGTCGGCATACATAATGACATGGCCGTCTTTGTGGCGAGCAGCACGACCCATGGTTTGAATTAGAGTTGTGGCGTTGCGCAAGAAGCCTTCTTTGTCGGCATCAAGAATTGCAATCAAGGAAACTTCCGGTAAGTCTAAACCTTCTCGGAGGAGGTTAACACCTACCAAGACATCATGAAG
>JBBTYS010000071.1:0-4127 GCA_038078535.1 Patescibacteria group bacterium
CAGTTGGTAGAGCAGCTCCCTTTTAAGGAGACGGTCCCAGGTTCGAATCCTGGTGAGCGCACCAACAACAGAAACTATATAGTGATCGTGTGGCTGGACATAAGTCAAAAAGATTGGTATTGTTTTAAAGCGATTTACAGAGCGAACACGCCCTGCTTATGCGCAGACAACAGGAGTACATATGTACGCAGTCGACAACGTGAAGAAGTTCGTGGACGATCATGCCTCAGAACTCGGTGAGCGTGGTCCCAAAGCCCTTGCTAGGGCTGAGCTAGTGGCAGAGAACGGCATGTTCTCTGGGGGAATCATCGGGGAGGTTATGGGCAATGATCCTGATCTCACAGCCCGCTTCGAGAGCGAAGCCAACTCTAATCCGGAGCACATCCGGATCGGACACGAAGCGCTCGTCGCGAGGCGTTAGCCTTACGGATACTGACGCACAAAAATTTCTTGGGCAATCCGCCTAACCCGCGTGTTCACAACTTGGAATCCGAGTTCTGCAGAACACGCGCAAACAAAAGCAACTCAATAGTGGGTTGTTTTTGTTTGCGTATTAAACTCTCAACTCTAAGTTCTTGGTTTTTATGGCTGGTTTACTTGAAACAATCTTTTTAAGTAAAGAATGAATTTTTTCAGCGTTGTCGTGAACTAAAGTTCTATTGCCAATTATGCAAACTCTGATTGAGAGGTATTCTTCCAATTCGCCTTTCATAGATTCAAAATATTCTGGTTGAGTGTCTTTGAGTGAATACACAACACCTTCGTCATGATAAAGAATGTCTTCAGGGGCAAAGCGCCAAGGGTTAAGTGTTGGCACAACTAGTACTGTGTGTTCTGGAACTTTTAGTAAGTGCGCAATTTGGGATTCAATGCTTTCTAATTTTTCAGGCGAAGCATAAGGCTCAAAACTCTTAAAAAATTCTGGCTTCTCCCCTACGACTTTTATTTTTTTGCCAGCGATACGTTCTCTGAACTTTTTATGATTCACTCTAAAAACTAAGCCTGTGCTCGGAGCAGTTCTTTTGGAATAAACTGAGTATAAGAATTTGAGCCTTAAATCACTATCCATATAAATATGGGCCATGAGTTCTTGGTCATTCATCAACCAAAGCTCTTCAGGGTCAATGTGATGAAGTGAAATCCAAAGGGAAATCATTTTCTGTAAAAAACGTTTGGCAATCAAAGAAGACTTGTGAAGATAAACTTCTTTATACATATAGGTGTAGAGGCGCTGAACTTGCTTAGCCGACTCAAGAGCTTTTTTATCAATGACTAAATTATCATCTATATAAGAGAGATAGTTTAAAACTGTTTCAACGTCTGGCCTTTGGCCAAAACCAATGTGATAAATATCTCTTTCTAAATAATCGAGCTTATCCATGCCCAAATTTTTATCCATAATAATTCGGTAGAGCAAGTTTTTGCGCCCGAAAAGATTTTTAATAAATGCTGGGTCACCACCCGATTCTTTAATCGCTTTTTTTAATTCGTCGATAATTCTAAAACCATTTTTATCATGGTCATAAGGCGTAAGCTCTTCAATCAAATGAGAAAATGGTCCATGACCAATATCGTGCAGTAACCCAAAAATTGGTACGTTAATAGACTCTTTTTTGGTAAGAATCCCATCTTTATAAAGTTGAGCACAAAAACGAAAAGCCTTGCCATATACACCGAGTACATGCTCAAAACGGTTATGACTAGCTCCTGGAAATACAAATAGAATATTGCTTAATTGAGAAACCGAACGAAGTCTTTGGAATAAAGGGTGCTGAATAATCGGAAAGATGCCTCGAATATCAATACTCTCTCCGGGTGGTATCCTTATGTATTTTTTGTAGTACTTACTATTCACCCAAAAAGCCTACCAGTATTTATAAAATTCAGAAAGACCGTCCTTTAACCCAAGCGAGCCTCTCTGATTTCTAGCATTCCGACTGACACCATACTATCCTTACCCAACCCGGAGCGAAGCTATATCATTTTTCTCACTCCACAACCAAAGATTATTCGAATAAGTAACCTGATGGATTCTAATAATCATAGGTCGAGCGCTGAACGATAGTGAGGAGGCAAGCGAGGGTTACTTGTGATTATTAGTCTAATCCATCTGAATTAGCTTTGAGAATAATCTGAAGGTGAGGACTTGTGAGAAAAATGAAATAGCCGAGCGACTACTTTTTGAGTGCTTCTTCGATAATCCTCTTGAGTGCAGATGAATCGACTTGCTTCTTTTTAGTAAACTTCAATTTTGATTTTGAGGTATCTAATTTATAAGAAGGCTCTCTAAAATCCACTGTCGTAGCAACTTCATTGTTGTTTAAGTCTCTGAGAGAAACGACAGGGCGAGTCTCTGGTGGTCGTGGGCGTGGTTTAGAACCCTGATAGCCACGTGATGGTCCATAACTGCCTTGGGGTCGATTTTCACGAGGCGCCGATGGTGCCGGTGCAACTGGTGTGGCCCAATCAGAAACAGACTTCTCGACTGCTTCTCGACTAGAAGCATAATTCTCACGAGAAAAAGCAATCGCATCATCTTGATGTGAATCTTCCATTGGTTTTAACGAATCGCTAGTTCGGGCAGAAAAACCTTTTGAAGTAATGCCGTCAACCATTAACTTAATATACATCTCCCGCTTCCCAAGATTTACAATATCGGCAGCGGCAAAATCCGGCGCATACCACTTCTCCAAGAATTCAGCGTCTTCGGCACCCACACGAAATGTTACTAGCGTACCGACGTTGCCAAAAACAGCATCTCTGACTTCTTCTTCCATTTGAGTAATATATTGATGGGCCACAACTAAGTTTAAGTGGTACTTACGAGCCTCAGATAAAATATTGGCAAATGATTCGGTGGCAAAGTTCTGAAACTCGTCGACATATAGATAAAAATCTCTGCGCTCAGATTCTGGAATATCGACACGAGACATCGCAGCTAGTTGAATTTTAGTAATTAACAAAGCACCAATAAGGCGTGAGGCGTCTTCACCAATAGCGCCTTTGGATAAGTTCACGATAAGAATCTTGCCCTCATCCATAATTTTTCTAATATCAAGTTTGGAGTGAACCTGACCGATAATATTACGAATAACATTGTTAGATGAAAACTGACCAACCTTGTTTTGAATGGCGGCAGTAGCTTCACTGGCAAATTTGTCTGAATACTTAGCAAATTCTTCAGTCCAGAATGCCTTAACGATTGGGTCGGTTAAATTATCGACAACTTTCTTTCTGTATTCTTTAGACGCCATTAAGCGATTAATGCCAAGGAGAGTTGAGTCAGGATATTCAAGCAAAGCTAAAATAGTGTTGTTTAAAATGTATTCCATTCTGCCTGACCAAGCCTCAGCCCCCCAAAGTTTCTTAAAGACACCCAAAAGACCAGAAGCAATCAAATGGCGATACTCGTATTCAACTTTTTCAAGCACATTAAATGCAATTGGATGAGTAAGGTCTGCAGGATTAAAATAGATAACATCCTTAATACGATCTTTGGGAATAAAGTTAATTAGTGCTTGAGCTGAATCGCCGTGCGGATCTAGAAATGCTAAGCCCCGACCCTCTTCGATGTCTTGGATGGCCATATTCTTCAAAAATTCAGACTTACCCATGCCAGTAGACCCGACAACGTACATGTGGCGTCGACGGTCGTCGACCTTAATCCCAAAACGCTCTTTCTCATTTCGAAAGTTCGTTTCGCCTAATATACAAATTTGTTTATCTTGTGGTAATGACACTGTGATCAGGTTTTTAGGATTCTGGGTTTTTAGGATTCTGGGTTTTCTAATCCCTAATTTCCTAACAACCTAACGTCCTGCTTCTAGACTGTTGGTAATCCCGGTGGAGCTTCGCCTTTCTTGGTTTCAATACGGGGCAACGCTGGTGTTTTAATTTCAATATCTGGGAAGTGGTAAACTGTGGCTAATTCTTCAGTGGTGAGTATAAATGTTTTGCTCGTAAAGTCTCGGCTCTTATATTTATTAAAGAAAGAAAAGAACCAAAAGAAAGAAATAATCTTATTTATAAATAAAATAACATATCAATATTCTTCTAAGTAGTGTGGTAGTAAAGTATGGCAATACCACACATATTCTCTATCATTCTTATATAAGTCATACCCATAC
>JBBTYS010000071.1:4137-8139 GCA_038078535.1 Patescibacteria group bacterium
GAATCACTCTTAAATCCATTCAAAGCTTGTGACGAGAAACCTTTCAAAGCTCCGAAAACCATCCCAATTCTACCAGAACCATTAAATCTGTCGCGACGGGCAGTATAAAAAATACGAATACCGGTTTGAAAACCAAGTTTAGAAAAGCTTTGTTCGATAGCCTTAACCACGTCTTGCATGCCGGGGTTAAGCTGACCAAAAGACTTGCCTTCTTTTTTCTCTTCCTTCTTTTCTGCAGGAACATTGCCAAAGGCAGATTTAACACCGGCCTCAAAAGTATTTAATGCCCCTTCAACAGGGTTAACAACGGTTGGTTTTGGTTTATCAAAAATTTTATCTAAAACTGCTTGACCTTTTTTAACCCAAGAGTCATCAGCTGAACGAAGTAAAAACTGAATGCCCAGATATTCTCCGATATTAAGTACACTTAGAGCTTCGGCCAATGGTGCCAAAGGATCAATCCTAACGGCGTCGTCTTTGTTGCCCTTAGCTTCTTCAAATGATTCGTAAGTTAATATTGGATAGGTGTCTTCCTTAACTAGTCCAACTTCGGCACCAGCAACATCAAATTCTTCATTTGGCATAGATGTTGGCAATGAAGACATGTAGTCTATCACTTCTGTAATTTCTGATTCTGGATAGTAAGCGTAAATTTGAGATTCTACTAAATTGCGATACTGCTCGAGAATTCGAATATAAAAATGGATTTCCCCACCAGTTCCAAGAATTTCTAAAGAAAACCACTCTGGCACTTTGCCATTCAAAAACCTATCCTTCCACGCTTTATAACGGTCACCAACGCTCTTAGGGACCTTGGGCATGCCTGGCATTGAATGTAGAGCCAAAAAGATTTGCTCCATCGCCTTTGGTGAGTGTCGTGTTGTTCTGGGAACTTTAAACTCGAGCATGACCCACTTAAGATTAGCGAGATATTTTGCTCGGTTAAGAGATTCGAGGTTTGCTAGTAATATAAGAAGCAACATCACTGGGGCCCAAATCCACCAGTATGAGAGTACTATCCAGAAAGCAAGCTGAAATGTATCCAGCGCATAGATCAATAAATCCATTATGTCTTTAGTATACTGCTTTAGGGTAAAAATCAAAAGAGTCCCGCCATGGCGGGACTCTTTTGATTTTTACTTCTTAAGAGTATATGTGCCGTCAGTGTTTTTGATAAAAGTTTTTGAGTCTTGAAGATTGAGAAGAATAGTATTTTCCTTAACCATACGAGCATCTTTCACTTTTGACATGAGGATTGCCTTGGTCAATGGCTTACCAGAAGTTCTAAGGACACTAACGAGAACATCCTTAACGGTACCGGCAGTATATCCCCATTCAGAGAGAGCATACATACCACGACCAACAAGGATAAATCGGTTGTCTTTGATAAGTTCGTTATGGACAGTCTGAACGTTAGCCTTCTTCTTGTGGAATCCTGAAGTATTAATAAGAGATGCAATATCACTGAAGTGCTGAGGCTTTGTAGATTTCTTTAAAACTAAATAGGCCTTATCACGAACACCCTTAGGCTTAATCTCTGACCATGAAGCTAATCCAACTTCGTTAAAGATATTTGAGCCGAGATTCTTTGAAATGGCCATGACAACATTTATATCGCCTTCTGAGAGTGGCTTGCCACTGGTTGAGAAACTTGGGACAGCGTGCTTCTGGGCCAAAAACATAAAGTCTGAATTTGAAACAACACGACCAGCCTTTTGAAGAATTTTAATTAAAGAATCAGTTGTTGAAACAAATGAAGCGAGGGTGGCATTGTTGACTGCCCAGAATGAGTTAAAATCATCATTCTCAACAAAACGAGAAACTTCGTTACTAAGAGTTAAAAGAAAGACAAGTGAGCCGTTAATTACATTGTCGGTATCACTACCACTGAATGATTTGAATAAATCGCTTTCCTTGATAACGCCACCGTGCTCATTGAGGATGTCTCGGGCTAACACGATGTAGCGCTTTACGTCTGTATGACCAGTCACGGCCTGACGGAGCTGACTTAAGGTTGATTCCTCAATCTGACGAACACGTTCACG
This sequence comes from Patescibacteria group bacterium, assembly GCA_038078535.1. Taxonomy (GTDB): domain Bacteria; phylum Patescibacteriota; class Minisyncoccia; order 2-02-FULL-40-12; family GWA2-44-9; genus 2-01-FULL-41-21. The sequence goes on from JBBTYS010000071.1 coordinate 6,183, forward strand.
AGTAATACTATAAGAAGAGCCAATTGACTCTAATGTCTCTTTCTGGCCTGATTTCAAACCAAAACGACGGGAGATGATGTCCTTGTTGCGGGCTGAGATATTTTTAAGCAAATCAGCTACTGTTTTCTTTATGTTTACTGAGTTATTGGTTGCCATGGTTATGGGCTACTTTAGAGCTCCCTAGGCCGAAAAGTAATGTAATTGAATTATAATACACTTATAAAAATCCGTCAACTGTTGCTAACTTCCCTGATGTCTAACCGTCCACCAAGCCAATAAGGGCGAGGCAACGAAAATAGACGAATACGCACCAAGGAAAATGCCGATAATCAAAGCTAGCGAGAAGTATTTAATGCTTTCTCCCCCAAAGAAGTAGATAGCAAACAGAGAAAGGAGCACCGCGAAGGTATTATTAAGCGAACGAGCTAGTGTCTGCATAACACTCTGATGGACCACCGCCCCAAAGTCCCCCTTATGGCCTCTTCGCAGGATATTCTCTCGAACTCTGTCAAAAATAACGACTGTGTCAGAAACTGAGAAGCCGAGAATGGTCAGGGCAGCAGCCACGAAAACGCCTGTTATTTCGATGCCATAAAAGTGACCAAGCAGAGCAAAGACTCCCACGGGAATTACAACATCGTGAATAAGCGCAACGATTGCCGCAAAACCCATGGCCCAAGACGAAGTTGTCCGACCAAGTTTACGAAATACAAATGCGATATAAATAATGACTGCGAAAAGCACAAGGAAGATCGCGATGATACTTCTCTGTTTTAATTCACTGCCCAGAACGGGACCAACAGAATCAAACTTCTTCTCGACTAACTTTGAGCTAGGAAATGCAGAATTTAGAGTACTGATTACTGTTTGGTGTTGAGTCTCATTTAATTCATGGGCACGGATAATAAAACCAGTCTCCCCTGTTGGACTAATTTCAATATCACCAATAATGTTTTGGAGAACACCTTGAACCTGGCTAGCTTCAGGTCGAGAAGTAGAGTCTAGTTCCAAAACACTACCACCCTCAAAGTCCACACCAAGACGCAAACCAAACATGCCAACAGCTACAACAGAAAGGACGACCAAAGAGATCGAGACCCAAAACATAAATGTATAGACTTTAGGCATAGGATAAGTTATCTAAATAACCATTTCTTACGTTCGAACCAAGGCGTTGCAACTAAATTCAAAAGTATACGAGTAACCATAGTCGCTGTGAACAAACTCGTCAACACACCAACACCAAGTGTCAAAGCAAAACCTTTTACAATAGAACTCGTAGCGGCATATAAAACAATGGCGCCAATAAGAGTCGTGAAATGACTATCTCGTACTGACAACCAAGCTCGAGAAAAACCTTCATGCATAGCTGAGTGCAAAGACTTGCCCAAAGCCAACTCTTCTTTCATACGAGCAAAGATTAAAATATTTGCATCCACTGCCATACCCAACGAAAGAATGAAGCCGGCAATACCAGCCAGAGTTAAAGTAACCGGTATTACTTTATAGAACGCCAAGACGATTAAAACGTAGACCAACAAAGCAACCACTGAGATTATGCCAGGTAGACGGTAGAATAAAATCATGAAGATGGCCACGAAAATCAAACCATAAACACCGGCCTTAAGACTACGCTCTAAAGAATCTTGGCCTAGGCTAGCACCGATGGTCTGCTGGCTAACTAAACGAATTGGTACTGGTAGAGCACCAGAATTTAAACGCTGAACTAAAACCTTGGCATCATTAGGTGTAAAACTGCCACTGATAACTGCACGGCCATCAGTAATTGCACTTTGAACCGTCGGCACTGAAATTGGCAGGCCATCCAAATAAATGGCCACAACTTTACCAATGTTATTTTGAGTGATTTGAGCGAACAACTTTGCGCCCGCATCATTTAATTCCAAACTAACCTGAGGACTTATGGATTGGCTGTTAAATGAAATTTGAGCTGTCT
>JBBTYS010000072.1:0-6943 GCA_038078535.1 Patescibacteria group bacterium
GGTAACTATCATCGCGGATACGGAGCTTATTTCGCTTGCTGCCGGCGCAACCTTGCAGGGTCGGGCCTTATCGCGCATTGCTCAAGTGACGATGGACAATAACCAAATCACCGAACCGACCTGCGCCACCGCCCCAACAGGCCCAGCACGGTCGGGCAACATCAATGTCGTCAAAACAGTCATCAACAATAATGGCGGGACCAAGACTGTGGCCGACTTTCAATTGTTCGTAAATGGCACTCCGGTAGTTTCCGGCGTTACCAATACGTTCTCCGCTCCTGCGGCCGTGTTTAGCGTAACCGAGACCAATAACCCTAACTATACCCGGACGTTTTCCGGCGATTGTGGCATTAATGGGCAATTCAACCTTAATCCGGGCGACTATCGACTCTGTATCGTCACAAATGACGATATCGGTACTCCCCCCCCCACTTGTGCCCCCGCTCATCGAAGTAGTTAAAGTAGCCAGTCCCTTATCTTTGCCGAGCGGACCCGGTCCAGTGACCTATACGTACACAGCTCGCAATATCGGAACCGTTCCGATGACTAATGTGACCATGGTCGGTGACACGTGTGCTCCCATAGTTCTTATTTCTGGAGATCTCAATCTTGATGCAAAACTAGATTTGAACGAGACATGGATCCATCGCTGTACCACGGCGCTCTCGGTAACCCATACCAATACTGTTGTCGCTACTGGCTGGGCAAATGGCATAAGTGCAGTTGATATTGCCAGTGCCACCGTTGTCGTCGGCGCGCCGATTGTACCGCCATTGATCCATGTGGTAAAAGTTCCGAATGTATTTCTTCTTCCCGCTCCCGGCGGCGCGGTCATGTACTCGTATACAGTGACCAATCCCGGCTCGGAACCATTGAGTAATGTGAGCATCACCGACGATAAATGCACCGGCCTGCCCGGACGTGTCGTGGGCCATCCCGGCGACATCAACAAGAACAACTTGCTTGAAAGCAGCGAATCCTGGAGCTTTACATGTCAGACGAATCTCACCCAGACGACGACAAATACCGGCACAGCTGAAGGAACCGCTAATGGCCTGACGGCCCGAGACTTCGCTGTTGCCACCGTTGTCGTCGGCGTGCCAGGATTGCCGAATGCAGGAATTGCCCCAGACGCGGACTATATGCTCTGGAACATCATTATGCTCGCCGGTATTTTTTCGATCGTCGTTGCATCTCAAAGGAAACAAGTTATAAAATAGCGTCCGTAACATTACATAAGGCCAGGCTTTTGCCTGGCCTTATGTAATGAAAGACCCATGTCCCGAACAGGAATAACATCAATAGGGGTTTTAACTGGAGCTGCTATTTATACGGCGATCTTCTTTTATATTTCCAATATTACAGTTCAGAACACTCCCGCCCTAGTCATCGAGACTGCTGTTCCATACGTTCTGAAAGAACGCGCTGCCCAGCCGGTGCGGCTCAAGATACCAAGCATGCAAGTGAATGCTCTCGTTGAACATGTAGGCCTTACTTCAGATAACGCCATGGATGTGCCTAAAAACCGTGCCAATGTCGCTTGGTTCGAGCCTGGATGGCGGCCTGGCGAGAATGGCAATGCCATCATGGCGGGGCATTATGGGATAAGGAACCGGAAACCATCCGTATTTGATAATTTACATAAACTACGTAAGGGAGATAAAGTTTACGTGGAGGATGAAAAAGGAGTGACGATCTCTTTCGTGGTCAGTAAAATCCGAAGATATGATTCGAACGCGGACGCATCCTCCGTTTTTACATCAAGCGACGGGAAAGCCCACCTGAACCTTATTACCTGCGAAGGTGTCTGGGATAAGACAGCAGAAAGTTATTCAAAAAGACTAGTTGTCTTTGCTGAACTAGAATAATGTTGAATTTTGTATTTATTATGTTATAATATGTTTCAAGTTGCTTTGGAGGACGTATGGCTAAGTCGATGACTAGGTTGAGAATTATTCCCTCTGTTCCTCCTGCTGTTCAACACAACACGGGGCTACATAGGGCTGAAAAGGAGTTCCAACCTCATGCTTCAGAGGTATTCCAGCTTACGATGGTTAGCCCGCCAATCACTGGTGCTAGCTTGCCAGGGCTTACCGGAATATTTGGTTGGAGTAGCCTCAGGTTTACAGGCCAAGAATTTTCGGGACCTCCAATTCAGTCTTTCAAACTGGTTTGGCCTGGTCGCTTCAAGACTCTTGAAGAATTGTCTTCTGCCTTGCGTGGCTACGGACATATTCCCGAAGGCATTTGGATATATCCCTATCTGATGGCTCGTGGTGGGATTCGAGCGGAGAAGCTCACCAGCATTGCCGATCCTTCGTGGTTGAGCCCTGAGAGCTTTTGCTTCATACCAATCATTAACACGAAGGGGGAGCTAGACTTCTATTTTTCTAAGCTGGGCTTTGGCATCAATCGGGCCTGGCTCGTGAGAGTAGACTAGCTTCAAAGCCCCAATGGCTCGCGTGGTCACGATGACACGCTGAGCCTATTTTAATTTTTCAATAAGCAAAGAATAATATTCAGGATGGGGAACTAAGGGTTCTCCGTTTCCAGATATCCAATTTTCAAATTCATCTACTGAAATTAAACAAACTTCTTCAACTTCCTCGACGTTTATTATAAGTTTAGAGATTTCAATATCTTTATTTACTAAGTAGACGTCATGTATTTCGTGACAACAATAATCTCCTTTGCGAGTAGGGTCATCTTTTGGATGTTCAACAGAAAATAAAAATATACACTCTTCAGGTGTTATCTTTAATCCAATTTCTTCCATTGATTCTTTACACATTCCCTCAACAGCATCTTCTCCGCGGGCTAGATATGCACCCACAGAGGCTTCCCAGTAACCAGGGTAAGCTCATTTCTTACTTGATCTTTTTTGTACTAATAATTTGTTGTCACTAGTGCATACCCAAAGGTGAACTGTTTTGTGCAAAAGACCTTCTTTGTGAACAATTGAATAAGGCTGAACGATTCCAGTTTTTTGTCCTTGCTCATTAATAATGTCTATAAGCTCGTCTATCATTCTTTTTCTCGGAGCGGGTTAGTGGATGACGTTAGAACTCATTTCCAGTCAGCTACTGACTTATTTTGTTAGAAATTCCTGAAAAAACTAGGCCGCTATATCCACTTCGGCTTCTTTTTCTTCTTTTTGACGCAAGGCTTCTAATGAATCGAGCGAGGAATCGATAATGGTGTTAAACGGTTTTGGGTTCAAATAAACTTCGTTGTGGGTGGTTTTTGTTGAATAGAATCCATCAACAGTTCCACTTTTTGTCATTCTTTGGACGTCATCCATAGAAAAAAATTTGTCATCAACTCCATGAATAATTGAAACTCTGATTCCTTGCTCTCTCAGTGTTCTCAGCAATTCATGGATTTGTGTTTTTGTGATTGTGCCTATCGAATCCCATGTTTCTTTTGGACCAGAAGCAATTGCTTTATTCATGCCCATGTTTGCGCCGTGCATTTTCTTGACAGTCTCCAAAACGCCTTCTCGTTTGTATAATCTTGCTACTTGTAAGGCAATATCTAGTGTTGCTCCCTTGAGAAGTCTTTCAGCCTTACCTTCCCCGACCATACCAGCAGGATCAACTAGAACAAGATTTCTGAATCTCTCGGGTCTTAAAAGGGCGGCGAAAATAGCATGAATCGCACCTTCTGAATGAGCAACCACATCAACTTGGTCAAGGTTTTCTTTTGCTTCAAATACTTTTAATGTTGCGGCCACTTTATCCAATAACAACACATTGGGTATGAGTTTTTTTGCCTCCTCAACTCCTTCAATTTGCTCAGCACTAATACCATAAATATTATCTACTGCAAGAACTCGTCGTCCTTTTTCTGCTAACCCAACAATATTATCTTTATAATTATCGGGTGTAGTTCCCCAACCTTTTAAGAACAAAACAGGTGTTTCGGTTTTTAATTTTTCTGGTTGAATATCGCGAAGACTTAGAGTTTCACCATCGTATAATTCTAATTTTTCAGGTTGTTCAAATTGCTGTCTTAAATATTCCTCCATTTTTTCAGGTGGAACTTCGCCCTTTAGTGGAAGTATTTGAGAATTTTCATATGAAGGTCTTTCAATACTCATTGATGATGCTTCCTAATTTTTATAGGAATTTTAATGGTTTTTTCTGAAAGTCATATACTGGAGCGGGATACGGGAGTCGAACCCGTCTCTTGAGTTTGGAAAACTCATGTATTACCGATATACGAATCCCGCCTACGCTTAAGCTTCGGCGAGGTAAACTCACCACAACTTATATACTTGTCGGGCCGCCGGGATTTGAACCCGGACTACATGATCCCAAATCATGCGTGCTACCGTTACACAACGGCCCGAATACTATACTGGTGCTCTCGGAGGGAATCGCCTACAACTCTCATCAGCTTCCGCTGGTTCGGTCGCAGTCCCGCCTCACGGCTTCGTTCGTCATCTACTCACTCAGCAACGTTACGGCATTCGATTTCCTCTCGTAAGCCAATCAATTGGCTTACTCTCGTGCCCACCAACTTCGTTGCTGTGCTCTCGGAGGGAATCGAACCCCCATCAAGGCCTTAGAAGAGCCCTGCTCGATCCGTTGAGCTACGAGAGCTCCTCGTTTAATCTGCTGTAATAGATTTTACATTAAAAAGGCTAAATGGTAAAGGAAACTAGCCTTTACTGACATATATGCAGATGCTAATATAAATCTATGAATCCCGTTAGAAATTAACCCTATCGGGAGCATTATGCGAAATCATTAATTAAAGTACTTGCTAATTCCACTACCACAGAACGGTGGACGGCTCGTATAATTTCTAACGGGATGAATAAAAACTCAATCTTATCTATTTTAGTGATATTGGTTCTCGGCGGTGGAGTCTGGTGGTTTACCACTCGTACCGATAGTCCAGAACCAACGCCTTCTACGTCTGTTTCTATTTCACCCTCACCCTCTGTTTCCGCTTCTCCAACAGTACTTCCCAACATCAGCATTACCTCTCCAAAGTTAAATGAACTCGTTGATGGCGTGATTACTGTAACAGGCCGAGCTCGAGTGTTTGAAAACAGTTTTACGGTTCAGATTAAAGACAGCACGGGCAAGATTATATCCATACAAGAAGCGGTGATGACTGATGCTAAAGATTCTGGTGTATTTGGCAACTATAGCGTTAAAATCCCTGTTCCTGTGGGCGCGACCAGCACCCTAAGAGTAGAATCCCTTAGTTATTCTGCAAAGGGCGACGGCTCATTTGAGGGATACGCTTTTGTTCAAGTTAAATTAATGAGCCAAGCTACTACCAAGGTTCAGGTCGCCTTTACCAAGGGGAATGACTGCGAAACTGTTGTCTTGTATCCGCGAGACGTCATCAAATCGACTCAACCTGCATACATGTCCCTAGTAGAGCTTCTTAAGGGCCCAACCTCAGCAGAAGTGGATCTAGGTGCTCAGAACAGTATTCCAGAGAACGTAAGAATTAACTCTATTAAAATAGTTGGCAGTACTGCTTATGCTGATTTTGATCAGGCACTTCAACAAGATGTGGCGGGCTCGTGCCGAGTTACAGCAATTCGTTCTCAAATCACGCGCACCCTTAAACAATTTTCCAGTATAAGTAATGTTGTTATTTCTATCAACGGTAAGACCGACGATATTCTCCAACCCTAGATTTATCCTCCAAATTCAGGTATAATACATATACTATTTGAATTTTGGAGGCCATGGTGAAGCGGTTATCACAGCGCTCTGTGGCAGCGCGGTCACGGGTTCAATTCCCGTTGGCCTCCCAGAAAATTAAGATCCCTTGCCTCAGGTAAGGGGTTTTAATTTTTTGTAGCAATAAAAATAAAGAAAGCCTTGTACCAACGGAGTACAAAGACTCTCTGTCAGCACAAAGCTTTGGCATGGGACTCAGATGATGCTGGGCTTTCGAACTCCTCGCCAGTCCACCATTTCTCTCCAGTGACGAAGAGAGGCAACTCCGTAACCGCAGTAGAAACTAGCCTTTCGACTGGACCCTAGCTCGGCTAGATAAATGTAGTGAGAGCCACCACCGTCTCTGACTTCATGGCGTTCAATCTTATAGACGCCTGTGGGCAAGTTCCCATGTTCGTCCATGCCTGAATAGGTGGATGTGTGACAAGTTTGGAGAGGCTCAACAACCTCGAAGACTTCGTTGTGTTCAGGAGACACAACACCACAATGGCAGCTACGGAACGCTCCAAAGGTTTTGGCGAGATACCCTTGAATCTCATCTCGCAGTTCAAGTGATGCCATACTGCTTTTATTTACAAGTTTCGGCAACATCCAAACACCTCACCAAGAAGATACTCAATTGTTTTATTACTGTCAATTTTTAAAATTTTTGTTTGACATCAGGCCTTCCTTAATAAATACTTCCAACTAAGCACAGAGCGTCTATATGACGGCTGGCTTCCAAGGCCTATATGGCCAGAGGAGAGAACATGCAACTTGAAAAGGCGTACGCGTATCTTGATCAATTCCCGTGGCTTGCGAAGTATTTTGAGAAACTTTTGCAGCCTACGGGCATGGGCACTCTTGCCCATGTGCTTCGAAATACCACTCGGTACATCGCTGTCAGGCCAATCGAGAACCTTGATCTGGCTTCGACCCAGACGTTCCACTACAACTTTCGTGTCCCAAAGCCTCAAATCGGCGCCGAAAAGCCGGTGGACTTGATGGCGTTCTGCATCACTTCGCCAATGGTCTTCCAGCTTTCAAAACCTATCGGCAAGCAGGAAGTCAGGGAAGTTGAGAATGCTTCAGTGGCGACAGAAAGCGTCCTTACTTACTCTGGGGATGCGACGCTGTGCTATCGCTTCCAACGACACCCCCCGAGTGATTACCACTTCGAATACCTGCCCTCCACGCATTCCATCCGAGATGCGATTACAGCGCATTGTGAAAAGTATGGCCACGTGACGCGACCT
>JBBTYS010000073.1:0-10742 GCA_038078535.1 Patescibacteria group bacterium
CTGCTTCTAAATCTCCTCTTGTCTCATATCCATTTCCAATTCTCATATATTTTCTCCGTCAAGAATTATTAAAAAAGTAACCAAAAATTGATTACATTATCGATAATATATTGTATGTTACATACTGTCAACCTTAATTAATCCAGAATCAACCGATATTTTACAAGGTAACCATATGAAAAGACGATACAAAAAGGGTGAGAAAATAAAAAATAAGCGAGGCCCAAAATTCAAGGAAAAATACCCTCAAAATCAGCACAATTCTTTGATACAACTTTTGCACCGGAGGCTTGAAAAATACAGGCTCAGCAGGGCATGGCTTGCAATAGAGTTAGGAATATCTCGGCAGGCATTTCACAAGTTTTGGAACTCACGATTCCCTGAAAAACAATTGCGCGCATTATTTAATTGGCTACGCCGATTTACCTAGGCCGCGGCGCATATAGCATTTGATTTTATTCGCTCGGCCTTTCTTTCGCTCGCAGAATCGGCGCGGCAGCAATTGGATTTTAAGTTTATTTGCGAGGCACAGCCGCATCTCAGCAATCGAGCGTGAGGCAAATTTTACGGGCACTTCGTTTCGATGCAAAAGCAATGACTGAATATGGGTATTCATCTTGTCATAATCCATAGCGTCGGTGTGGCTTGCACCAAGCAGGTGGGCCAATTCGTGCGTTTGGATTAATTCGTAGCGGTAAATCCGGTGCTTTATATCAGGCGATTCGAAGTAATGCGCTTGAGCTATGGCGTTTGCGAGGGGCACATTCATTTTTGGATCAGTGCCATTTCGAGCCGCTAGGGTAATATTTTTAGAAAGTTTAGAAAAAAGCTGACCGCGCTTTTGGTCAGTAACTCCTTTTTTGTGTTTAATTTGTGACCATTTAGAATGTCCGCTCATAACTTTGCTAGGATTTGCACTTGATCAGTCAGCCTACTAAAACTACCTCGCCCGTACGTCTTATCGATAATGCGGGCCAAAGGAAGAAGTCGTCCCTTAAGCATCGCGTTCACAAAAAGCTTAAACACGTCATCCTTGTCTTTAAACTGATCCTTGTTGGCTTTGAAAATTTCATCAATCATTTGATACAGATATTCGCGTTCGTTTGGATACGATTTAGAATCTCCAAGTATCGCGTTGCTCCTAAGCTCATCAATTCTGGCCTTACGAACTCCTCGGACGTAATCATTAGGTGATTCAGGGAGGATTCTCTCAAGAAGAACTATGTCCGATTGAACTTTCTCAAGATCTTTTTGGACCTCCTCGCTTGTATAGGCCATGTCTGTAAAGTGTTTCATTGCGAACCTGATTGCCAACTCCTCGGTTACCGCTTCGTTAAGCCCTGAAAAGTGAACGAGTCCACCGCTCTGAACTTGTATTCCAAGTCTACGATTCTGGATAGTCCCTTGTTCCGCCCCTTCAGTAAACCTTATTTGCATTGAGGCAAAGGAGTTAAAATGAATCATTTCATGGGAAACCGTTTTGGCCCTACTTCGCTTACTCCCTTGTCCTTCGGAACTGAAAACAGATATTGATTGGTGGTCTAAATTAAAAGAAGCAAGAGTCCCGTCTTTGGGAAGGATTTGATCTAGCAAATCTTTAGGCACTTTATCTTTGTCTATAAAGTGAACTTGATCAGGTCGGATATCTAAGGCCGTCGCGTCGTATTCTGCTAAAAATTCATGCATACGGCTTGATATATCCTTGATGCATTGCTCCAATTCAGGCGATTTACTCGCTTCTATTTGTTGGTCACCGACTTTTATAAGAAAACGCGTATCAAATATTTGTTTAAAGTGTTTCAATAATACCTCTTCATTTTCTGGGCCCGCACCCACAACTCTTTCTATGGTGGATTTTTTCTTTTCCATATCTTTTATTATAACTTGAGAGAAGGATTTTTGGGAGGAATAAGGTTGATGTGCTTATAGCCGAAAGGGGTAAGGACACGACCCTTGGAAGTCCGAGCCAGGAGACCCAATTGCATTAAGTATGGTTCGTAGACATCTTCAACCGTGGCTTCTTCTTCAGAAATAGCTGCTGCGATTGTTTTTAAGCCCACCGGCCCGCCACTGAACTTTTCGGCGATAGTTAGGAGTATCTTTCGGTCTGTATCTTCAAGGCCCTTGTCGTCGACCTCAAGCATCTTGAGGCATTGCTGAGCGAGGACAGGCGTAACTATGGCTGTGTCATTCATTTGGGCATAATCACGAACTCGTTTTAGGAGGCGATTGGCCACGCGAGGGGTAAATCGTGAAGCTACCGCGATTGCTCGAATGGCTTCTGGTTCGGCTTGTACTCCAAGCATGCTGGCTGAACGTGCGATTATTTTTGAGATTTCAGCTTCGTTATAAAAATCTAATCTGAAACTAACACCAAAACGAGAACGAAATGGAGCTGAAAGAAGAGAAATCTTTGTAGTGGCCGCAATTAGAGTAAACCTGGGCAGGCCAATTTGTAGAGTCTTAGCACTGTTGCCCTTGCCGATAACAATATCAAGGTTGAAGTTCTCCATGGCCGGATAAATAACTTCCTCGACACTTTTATTTAGACGATGAACTTCGTCTATAAACAAAACATCGCCATCTTGCAGGCCAGTGAGAATTGAGCCTACGTCGCCAGCTTTTTCCAGAGCTGTGCCCGAAGTTATTTTAATCGAAGTGCCAAGCTCTCTGGCGATTAAATAGGAGAGTGTAGTTTTACCTAATCCAGACGGACCATGTAAAAGTAAATGTTCAATTGGTTCATTTCGTTTTTTGGCCGCGCCAATGATGACCTTTAAGTTGGCTTTTATTTTTTCCTGACCAATATACTCATCAAAGGTCTTAGGTCTAAGGGCTTGATCGAGAAGTTGGTCATCGACTATGGCTGTTGGCGTAACTGGCGAGGACTTGACATTCATGGTTATTTAGATTAGAATATAGTCTCATAAGAACCTCTTTAATCTGTAGGCAATTGGACCGCTTTTTCAACATCGAGGTCCAATCGGGGTACTATCTTGAAGGGTGGGTTGGCTCCGGCTGAGCCATTCCTCTGACCTATCCTGTCCTATTTCCTTATGGAATTAGGCATTTGCCTACAGATTAAAAAGGTTCTTTTATTTTGGCTGGCTGGGCGCACGCTCTAGCCTTCGGCTATCGAGCGACTCTTGACCAACTGCTTCGTTAAATTTTCCGCTTACTCCTCGCTGTACCACCAGTACAGCTCGTCGCAATGCTCAGCTTCGCCTCGTATCTGGTCAAGCCAGCTTCGCCAACTGTAATCATCTAAAAAACCAACAACTATTACGTATCGGAGAAGTACTTTTAAACCCAGTAGCGGAAGGGGACCCTCTGGGGGAACCGACGGGACTGGTTCCCTGGGTCTGGGTTTAAAAGTACTTCTCCGATACGGGCTACCCTAATATTCTCTCAATTTCATCAATTGTTGTTGTTCCTTCTAATAATTTCAAATAAGCATCCTGTTGCATCGTAATCATTCCTTCTTTTACAGCCAGTTCTTGAATAGAAGATATTGCGGGGGATGTCATGATTAATTTTTCCATATCAGGACTTATTTTAAACACTTCAAATATTCCCACTCGGCCTATGTAGCCGGTGCTGTTACACTCATCGCATTTTCCAGAGCCATAAATTTTAACTGAATCTAGAGCCGGCAGTTTCAATAATTCAGCAACTGGTCCAAGCACGGATTTTATTTTTTCTAATTCTTCGGAGGTTGCAGATTTTTCTACTTTACACTTTGGACAAAGTTTTCTGACTAAGCGTTGAGCCATAGCTAGACGAATTGCTGGGGCAATGATCTGTGCGGTAATTTTGAGGTCTATTAAGCGGGGGATGGTTCCAGCAGCGTCATTGGTGTGGATGGTGGAAAGTACAAGGTGCCCGGTAAGTGCGGCGTGGAGAGCAATCTCGGCTGTTTCGCCGTCTCTAATTTCTCCGACCAAGATGATGTCTGGGTCCTGGCGAACAATGGCGCGTAAACCGTTAGCAAATGTGTAGCCCTTGCTGGCTTCAACCTGAGTCTGTGATACGCCAGAAATATGGTATTCAATCGGGTCTTCGATAGTGATGATTTTACTGCCAGTCGAATTCAAATAATTAATAAAGGCGTAGAGAGTCGTTGTTTTGCCAGAACCAGTCGGGCCAGTCGTGAGGATGGCACCGGTCGGCTTGGCTAGTTGGGCTTTAATGGTTTCAAGCAAGTCGGGACGCATACCGAGTTCTTCTAGTTTGCCCTGTATAGAACGTGGGTCTAGAAGACGCATTACAATAGTTTCACCGTATTCGCTCGGTAAAATTGAAACGCGGACTTCAATATCGACTCCACCTTCTCTAATAGTGAAACGTCCATCTTGTGGTGCACGCTTAATGTTTAATTTCAGACGAGATAAAACCTTTATGCGATTAACAACTTTGTCGTAGGAGTCTTTATTAATATCTGTAACGTCTTCAAGCATGCCGTCGAGGCGATACCTGAGGCGAGCCTCGCTTTCGGTTGGCTCAAAATGAATATCGGAGGCTTTTATCTTTAAGGCTCCGGCTAGAAGTATTTCTAAAAGTTTAGTGACAGAAACACTGGCTACTTTAGATTGGAGGTCTTTAATAGAATTAATTTGTCCTTGAAGAGCAGTAAGTTCTTCTTCTTTGATATCTATAGAACCCACTTCAAAGGTATCTACATGTTTTAAGCTCCCATACCGTTCCCAAGCATGAGCGAGCCCCAAAGGTGTGGTTACAATCATAACGATAGAGAAACCTCGATTTTTAAGAGTCTTTATTTCTTCTGATTCTTCGGCTTTGGCAGGATCTGTTGTCGCAACGGTAAGAGCAGTGCCACTTTTGAGGATTATGGCAAAATTACCAGCCCGTGAAGCCTCTTCAGAGACAAGAGATAGGGCACCAGTGTCTATTGGTGCATGGAGTAGGTCAGAAAATGCCAAGCCGAGACTTTGGGCTGTCGCTTGGAAGGTGTCAGAACTTTCGTGAGCATGAATTTGGCCCAGTTTTTTCTCTAAGGCTTCTTCTGTTTTTGATTGGGATTGGTCCGATGAAGACATGTTCTTATATCTATATTGTATCACTTGATGACCCAATCTATCTAACAGCAGGTGTTTGTAAATGGTTTTTTGTGGATAAGAGTTTTAAACATACTTCTAATGTTGACTTGGGGATAGGCTTCTGGTATTATGATTGGGTAAGTTCGCTCGATAGTAAACAAGGTCCGCATGAGCGGGCCCATTTCTTTAAATATTAAACAACTAACTATTAATCACCATGTTTGACATGAAGCAATTCGCATCTGCCATGAAGCAGATTGCCGAGGAAAAGGGTATTTCAGAAGAAAGTGTGTTTGAAACAATTGAAGTTGCCATTGCTGCTGCTTATAAGCGTGACTTCGGCAAGAAAGGCCAAATCATTAAGGCCAGAATGAACCCAGAGACTGGGATTTTAGAAATGAGCCAAGTTCACTATGTGGTTGAAGGTGTCGACGAAGAGGGTAATATTACTGGACCCTTGCCAACTAAGGTTGTCGAAGAGAAGCCTGATTTTCAAGACCTTGAAGGTACTCGACGTCGTCGACCAGGCGAAGAACCAGTCCAAGAAACGGGTGAAGTTAAAATAAAATTTAATCCAGAAAAGCACATCACCATTGAAGATGCTAAGAAATCAAACAAGTCCGCGAAAGTGGGAGATGAAATAGTTACCGAACTGGAACAGAAAACAGAATTTGGTCGCATTGCTGCCCAAACTGCAAAGCAGGTTATTATTCAGCGTTTACGAGAAGCAGAACGCGGTGCAATCTTCTCTGAATTTAAAGGCCGCGAAGGTGAAATAGTGAGTGGTGTCGTTCAGCGACGTGAAGGCGCTTTAGTTTTTGTCGACCTCGGTAAAACTAACGGCCTCGTCCCTCCAGCCGAACAAATGTTCACTGATAATTATAGACTAGGCCAGCGCTATCGGTTCATTATTGTTAAAGTGGAGGAAACTTCTCGTGGCCCAGTCGTTTTGCTCTCTCGAGCTCAACCCAAGCTTGTGGAAGGTTTATTCCGAGTTGAAGTTCCAGAAATCGATAGCGGTAGTGTTCAGGTTAAGGCGGTTGCTCGTGAGGCTGGTTCCCGAACCAAGATTGCTGTTTCTTCAAACGAAGAAAGTATTGATCCAATCGGTTCTCTCGTTGGGCAGAAAGGTGTCCGTGTCCAGACTGTTATCAATGAATTGTCCGGTGAGAAAATTGATATCATTATGTGGAGCGAAAAACCAACTGAATTTATTGCCAACTCGTTTTCTCCGGCCAAGGTCTTGCAAGTAAAAATCCTAGACGAAGAAAGAAAGCATGCCTTGGTTGAAGTCTCTGATGATCAGTTCTCACTAGCTATAGGCAAGAAAGGGCAGAATGTTCGTCTTGCTGCCAAATTAAGTGGTTGGAAGATTGACGTGCGCTCACCAAAAGAAGTCCTTAGTTTTGACGAAACTTCTGAAGACGGAACTCCCATTGTCCCAGAAGCCGAAGCTGCTCCTACTGAAAAATCAGAATAGCCATGACATCAACACAAAAGAAACTCGAAGGAGATAACTTAGAGATGACTGTTGAACTAGGTCGTGAAGATTTGGTTGAATACATTCGTTCAGCCGAAGACGCTCTGGGTCAAGACTTGGTTGTTGATGGCTTTCGGCCCGGCAAAGCTCCTCGCGAGACTATTCGTAAGCAGGTCGGAGAAGCCAAGATACTAGAAACCGCTCTTCAAGCGGCTGTTCAACGCAGTCTGGGTCAGGTTATTACAGAAAATAAACTTGATGTAATTGAGGCTTCAGAGATTTCGGTCAAAGAAAATTCTGCCGAGAAACTTATTTATACAGTTAAGCTCCAACTTTTTCCTGAGGTTAAACTCCCAATTTTAGCCAGTATAAAAATTAAACGCCGTGAAGTTGAAATTTCAGAAGACGAAGTTAACAAAGCTCTCGAAACCGTTAAGGCTTCTCGGGCCATTCTAGTTGATAAACCAGAGCCAGCCGAAAAAGGCGATAGCCTTGAGGTTGATTTTGAAGTCAAAGACGGTGGTGTATTAATCGAAGGTGGGGAAAGCAAAAATCACCCAGTGGTTATTGGCAAGGATAACTTCATACCAGGTTTTGAAGACCAACTGGTGGGTATGATTAAGGACCAGCACAAAGATTTTTCTTTAGTGGCGCCCGCCGATTTTGCCAATAAGGCTATTGCTGGCAAGAAGTTAGACTTCTCTGTCACAGTAAAAGATGTAAAAAGGGTAACTCTTCCCGAGCTTAGCGATGAGTTTGCTAAATCATTAGGCAAATTTGAAAATCTAGACCAGTTGATGCTAAACGTTAGAGATGGTTTGACTGAAGAAAAGAAAGACAAAGAAAACCAGCGTGTTCGTTTGGAAATAATGAATGCTATTATCGATCAGGCCAAGTGTAAAGTTTCACCTGATATGATTGAAGATCAACTGACCACAATGATTCAGAATTTCGATCAGGATTTACACCGTCATGATATGGAGCTGGGCCTTTACCTATCTAAGATAAATAAGACTCAAGAAGATATTAAAAAAGAGTGGCGTCCTGAGGCTGAACGTCAGGTTAAGATGGCCCTAGTTTTGCACACTCTCGCTAAAGAAAATAAAATTGAAGTAACTCCCGAAGAAACGGATGAAGCTCTTGAAGAACTTGTCCAAGCCACAATGCTTAGAGATGGGGGGGCTAGTCCAAATATAGACATGAATCGTATGCGTTCTGCTATCCAGTCAAGACTTCTTAATGAAAAGACATTTTCGTTTCTCGAGAAAGCTTGTGTCGCAATCTAGCAGGTATTTACTAAAAAGCTAAAGACCCTCCGCCAATGGCGGAGGGTCTTTAGTATCTACCGAGAAGCCGTAGTGCTTGTCGCCGAACCTACTTTAATAGTAAAATAGATATGGTCCACGCGTTTCCTAGACAGAAGGCAGGACATAAAAGCAACTCGACTACGTACTTCCTAGTATTTTAATTATACACTAATATCTAGCATATGTCAATATGTGGCAATCTTTAAGAATTTCTCAACTGATTCTCCGTCTTTCTCTGGCAGTAGTATTCCTTTGGTTTGGTATCGATAAATTCTTCCACCCAGGCTATTGGTTGAGTGTTTGGGTGCCTCAGTCGATTGTCGATATAGCTGCCGTATTTCACATTTCAGCTAACGCTGTCGTTTTTAGCATTGGAGTGATGGAGCTTCTGGTTGGTATCAGTCTAGCCACCAATATGTTTGTCGGCCTGTTTGCTCTTATCGGTGCTTTATTTTTAATAACCATTCCGTTTTTCTATGGATTAAGTGAGGCCATTATTAGAGACTTTGGTTTGATTGGGGGATTGTTGGCTCTAGTCTTTTGGCCGAGTCGTACATTTCGCAACTACTAAAACTGGATAAACTTTAATTTTTGTGGTATAACATTATGGCCCTGAAGGGGCCTATTTTATGAAAGAAATATATTTAGACAATGCAGCCGCCACTCCGATTGAGACTCGGGTGCTAAGCGCGATGGCTAAGGCTAGTGGTTTTTATGGCAACCCGTCATCTTTTAATGATTCTGGTAGAAGTGCCAGAAAGGAAATTGAAAAATCGAGAGGTATAATTGCTAAGTTTTTAGATGCTCGCCCAGATGAAATCGTTTTTACGAGCTCTGGTTCCGAGGCAAATAATATTGCCATTATGACAACTCTCTCAGGTCTTAAATCTGGAAATGTTGTTACTACACCGATTGAGCATCAGTCTGTTAGTAATGCCTTAAAGCGGTCAGGCTTAAATATTAAATATGTCTCAGTTGATCGGTATGGATTTGTGGATTTAAAATCTTTTGAACAACAACTAGGTCGTCAATGCAAAATGGTGTCAGTTATGTATGCAAATAATGAAATCGGTACCATTGAACCCATAAAGAAAATTTCTCAAACCATTTCTAGATTTAATCAGAAGAACGGGACTAATATTTTATTTCATGTTGATGCCTGCCAAGCCGCTCTATTTCTAGACATGAGTGTTCAAAGATTGAAAGTGGATTTTCTTACTTTTGACGGGTGTAAGTTGTATGGACCACATGGTATTGGAGTGCTTTATGTAAAGCGAGGAACACATACCCAAGCATTAGCTGGTTGGGTAGGGCAAGAAAAAGGGTTGAAAGCCGGCACGGAGAATACCCAGTCCATAATTGGTTTGGCAAAAGCTGTAGCGTTGATATCCACCAAGGACTCGACCAAGATTGGTACGGTACGAGATTATGCTTTTGAACAGTTAAAAAATATTCCTGAACTAATTTTCAATGGTCCGGCTGGTTCGGGGCGACTACCTAATAATATAAACATTTGCCTTCCAAAATTAACGAGTGAAGTCCTTTTGTTGGAGTTAGATAAATACGGCATCAGAGCCGGTAGTGGTTCGGCATGTACTTCACACTCTGTGGAACCATCTGATGTTTTAAAGGCGATTGGCGTGCCCCCGAAATATATAAATGGCGCCCTGCGCTTTTCTTTGGGCCGAGACACCACCAAAAAGGATATAGATTATCTCGTTAGGGTTTTGAGTAAAATTATTCCAGAATTAAAGAAGCGCTACGCTCGTTTTAAGTAGAAAAGAAACTCTCGATTCTTGCCTTTCTCTCCTTGAATAGGGGATTCTGTTTCACCTAACAACTCTAGACCAAGTTGCTTTATTTTAGTTTTAACTTCATGGAGGACTTCAGGGATAGATTCATCTGGGAGCTTGCCCTTGACCAGTCGGTGTTGGGTAGCTTCGTAATGGGGTTTAACTAGAGTTACGATGTGTCCTTCAGGTTTTAAATTAATTAGGGCATTGGGCACGACTTTTTCTAATTTGGTCCAACTGGTATCGATGGTTATAAAATCAACCTTCTCTGGTAGCTCAACATGCATGGCGTTCTTTTTTTCCATCACTACGACACGTGGATCATTTCGCAGTTTCCAATCCAAGACACCGTAACCAGTTTCAACGGCATAGACTTTTTGAGCCCCAGATTGGAGCAAGCAGTCGACGAAGCCACCTGTGCTTGAACCAAAATCAGCGCAGGCAAGGCCTGTGACATTTATATTAAATTCTTTGAGGGCATGCTCTAATTTTTCTCCTGCTCGAGAGGCGTATGGCACGTTATTGGGGTCAACGATTAGATTCCAAGTTCAGCCTTCTTTCTTTTTGTGAATTTATTAGCAGTGAAATAGTCATCTTCGTAGTAATCAGCTTTATGATATAAATCATCTTCAACAAACCTGTTTTTATTAGAAAATACCAAAGAGACAACATTTTCTGCTACTTCATGTGGCATGAGCCAAAAAATTTCATTCGCATTTGTTTTCTGGAAAACAAAAGGTCGAGTTATGAGCTCATGGGGACAAATAACAGAACTTATATTTAGAATAAAAAAGGATATGCTGGTATTGTTTTTAAGTTCTTCCTTCATTCTTAATCTCACCCTCTCCATAACGGTCCACCAAGATTTATGAACTGCTGGCCTAAACTTGTCAGCAATTCCTCCAAACACCAATGATGTTACTGGTAAACCAATCTCTTTAAGTGATTCCACCATTGAAAAGAATGCTTCGTAAGAAAGCTTCATGACCCGGTCGTCTATACCATCACCATCTTCGTCGTGAGATACATGAATATTCCCGGCATCATCTAATTCAAATGGATATACTCCGACCGAGTGAATGTAAATAATCTTTTCGTAAAAATC
>JBBTYS010000074.1:0-1023 GCA_038078535.1 Patescibacteria group bacterium
CTAACTGCAGGTAACCGGCATCTTCACCGGTATTGTATTTTCACCGAGCAAGTCTCCGAGACAGTTCTCCAGTCATTACACTATTCGTGCGCGTCGGAACTTCATTTTTTTACCCTTCTATCGACGGCAATGGAAGGCGTATTCCCCTATTTTCATAGAGGTATAGACTATATCTTCATCTTAAGATTTTCGAGAATCATATGAGATGGGTGTTTCCGTTTACCAGAGCCATTCATTTCATATGCAAGCTCTACAATTTTCTTGAACCCGCTCATTTCGAGATGTTTTAACTTTTTCATTTGTTTGCATATTTCAGCAAACTTCAAAAAGTCATTTTGTTTTGATGATTTCAATGGAAAAGCGTAGAAATGAGGAATTATTTTTGAAATTAATTCGTCAAGACTTCTAACTTCATATTTCAGTGTTTTGTCACCGTAATCTCTACGGAGAAATCCACATCCGAAATATTCTTTTGTAAGATCAAGCACTTGCCGTCGATCATAATTTTGAGCGACTGCAAAACTTGGTTTCACTTCCCATCCAATGTTTAGTTTGTCTCGCTTTGAAAACGAGATACAGAAACATCCTTCACCATCCACATATCCTGAAATGTAGTTAGCAAGTTCATTCTTAAGAGTTGGCGTGTTATAGTTCTCCATTACATCTAATTGTAACAGCAGATACTATCTTTGTCACCGCTAACCAGCAGTGACTCCAGTCGTTACGGGGTCAAGTCTTTCGACTGACTTCCCACGGTATTATCCTGCCTTCACCGTTCTATCTTTGGGACAGAACTCCAGCGAGAACTCCACCGTTATAAGCCAATTTTTTCTGAAAGATCGCTCTTTCAGTGGGGCAATTCAATTACCCGACAAGGAATTTCGCTCATGTGTTCCTCAAACATGGACCATGTCTTATTCCTTTCCTCAATTAAAGGAGAAGGAACCACGGCGTATGGCCTCTCATGTGAGCCGTGTTGCGAACATCCTCGAATTACTGAAAAGTGGGGTAGCGTTTTCTAAT
>JBBTYS010000075.1:0-5489 GCA_038078535.1 Patescibacteria group bacterium
TTGGGAAAACTTTTTTAAAAGTTGTCCCATGTTATTTCTTAACTGGAGCGGCTTCGGCTGGCGCTTTGGCGGCCTGAGCAGCTTCAATATCTTTTTGTCGAGCAGCAGCTTCCATTTCCTTCTGCATCTTTCCACCGTGTCGACTAAACTTCTTAGTAAGTGAAAATTCACCAAGCTTATGACCAACCATGTCTTCGGTCACAAATACAGGAACATGGGCTCGGCCATTATGAACTCCAAAAGTGAATCCAATCATTTCAGGAGAAATGGTGCAGGCTCGAGACCAAGTCTTAATAACGGTCTTATCGCCCACCTTTAAATTAGCTACCTTCTTTAGAAGTCGCTCATCTCGATATGGTCCTTTTTTGAGTGATCGTGACATATTAGTTCAATAATTCCTTATATTTTATTTCGTACGACGACGAACAATAAATTTATTTGATTTCTTCTTCTTGTTTCTAGTCTTGCGTCCACCAGTAATCTTACCTTGTGCAGTCTTTGGACGACGTGTACCACGACCTTGCTTACCTTCTCCTCCACCATATGGATGGTCCACGGGATTCATGGCAGTACCTCGAACTTTAGGCCGACGACCTAACCAACGAGTACGGCCAGCTTTTCCAAGACTGATTGAACTGTGCTCAGAGTTAGAAAGCTGTCCAATAGAAGCGTAGCATTCTTCTGAAATCAATCTAGTTTCTGAAGAAGGCATTACGAGTTGAACGTAACCGCCTTCACTGGCGAGAACACTAGCAGCCGAACCAGCTGAACGAATTAATGTTCCACCTTGGTTTGGGTGCATTTCAACGTTATGGACTAAAGAACCTTGAGGAATGTTCTTTAGTTTCATGCGGTTGCCCAATTTTAGAGAAGCTTTTTCAGAAGTGATAATAACATCGCCAACTTTCAAATCTTGTGGTGCTAATATGTATCGCTTTTCACCATCTTTAAAATGGATTCGAGCAATTCTGCTGGTGCGGTTTGGATCATATTCAATCGCAGCAACAGTGCCGGGGACATTAAATTTATCCTGTTTGAAATCAATTTCACGGAATAAGCGCTTGTGTCCACCACCACGTCCTTGTCTGCCACCAGAAATACGTCCCTTGTTATCTCGGCCATATGATTTCTTGAAACCATGCTTTTTAGGTTTCAATGGAGCAATCTTGGTCAATCCCGAAAAATCATAACCCTGCATATGCCTGCGGGACGGAGTTGTAGGTTTATAATCTTTGGGCATATTAGGATTTTGCGGAATTAATAGTATCGCCTTTTGCTAATTTAACGATAGCTTTTCTAAAACCTGCCTTGGTGCCAGCACGACCACCAACAGTCCGCTTCTTTGAAGGCATGTTTACCATTCTAATTGCAATGACTGATACATCAAATTTTGATTCGATAGCTTTCTTAACTTCTGGCTTATTGGCAGTCTTAGCAACCTTAAATACATACTGATTAAAAGACTCGAGTCGAGAAGCTTTTTCACTTACATAGATATGTAATACAGAAGACAAAGGAGAAGCTTGAGCTACATGGAAAGCTTTTTCGACAACGACTGGAGCTTCTGCGATGACTTCTGGTTTGGCTTTCTTAGTAACCGAACGTTTGGTCTTTGGTTTTGTCTCAGAATTTTTGAAAAGATTAAATGCGCTCATGTTTAATTTTCTTTGGTATTAGGTCCCCACTGCTTTTGTATTGCGTCCAAAGAATCCTTAGAAATCATGACTCTCTTTGAAGATAGCAAAACTAGGGGATTTAAATTTCTGGCTTCAATAGTTTCTAAGTATGGAAGATTGCGTGCTGATTTGTATAGTGTTCCTGAATCGGTTGGAGTAACTAATAAGATGTTGTTGAGTCTACCCAAGACGGTAGTGAAGTTTTTCATAATCATTGCCATCTCTTTGGTCTTTGGCTGACTGATTGCAAAATTATCAACGATAAATAATTCACCGTCACGGGCCTTTGAAGACAGGGCAACCTTAAGAGCTTTCTGCATCATCTTCTTGTTGATTGATTTTTTGAAATTACGTTCTTTGATTGGACCATGAGTGACTCCTCCACCGCGCCAGATTGGAGAACGAATCGAACCGTGACGGGCTCGGCCAGTGCCCTTTTGCTTCCAAGGCTTGATACCGCCTCCGCGAACCTCGCCACGTCCCTTAGCGTGGGCAATGACTTGACGCTTATTGGAAGTCTGAGAAGTGATTACTTGGTAAAGTAAATCTTCGTTCATTGGTAAACCGAAAATGCCATCAGATAGCTCGACGGTTCCGACTTGTTTAGCTTCTTGATTGTATAAAGGGAATTCCATTTTAATATTATGCAAAAATTTCTACGATTGAACCTTTGTTTCCAGGAACTGCACCAGAAATTGCTAAAAGCTGATTTGTGGCATCTACTTTCATAATCTTAAGTCCACGAATTGATTTCTGAACGCCACCCATTCTTCCAGCCATACGCATGCCTTTTAGAGTGTGTTGTGGAAAGCGTTGACCAATTGACCCAGCATGACGTAAAACAGAGTGAGCGCCGTGACTAGCAGGCATACCACGAAATCCATGACGCTTAACGACGCCTTGGAAACCCTTACCTTTGGATGTGCCTGTAACTTTGACTGTCTCGCCTTCCGCAAAGAGTGAGATATCGATAGTGTCTCCAACTTTGAATTCGATTGACCCCGCCTCACTGGCCGGGGCAAGCTTAAATTCTTTAAGGAAGGCGAAGTTGCCAAGAGTTTTGCGATGACCTTTGTCGGCTTTGTTTAACTTTTTCTTAGAACCGGTACCAATTTGAATTGCTTGATAACCATCTTTTTCTTTGGTCTTTATTTGCACGACAACGTTAGGTTCAACTTTAACAATGGTAATAGGGAGGACGGTTCCGTCTTCCTTAAACATCTGAGTCATGCCTATTTTTGTGCCAATGATAAATTTTGCCATATTTGTCTGTGAGCGTAGCGAACAGTTACAAATATGAGCATCTCGCCGTAGCTTTAGCGAAGGCGGACATTCATATTTTTCCGTAAAAAATACCGGACACGCCGGCAATGCCAAGCAAGTCTCTGGTTTTGTACTCCTACGTGTTAGGTGTTTGAAACCACTTTCGGTAAATTGGGGTAATTATCGAACAGAGTATTTTTAGGAAACCGGTTGTGATGGATGTTCTCGCTTTCGCGAACTTGTCCAACGATTGCCGGATTAATACCTCTCCTCAATTACTACCTTAGGCCTCAGTCCGACCATTCAGACTGAGAGTAAGAGAATAATTTTATTATTTTAAACCTGCAATCATAGCTCCAGTATTCAACTCGTTTCTTGCCTGCTCTATTCCATCTCCTAGGGCATCGAGCATTAAGTCATTTTTCTTTACTAAAGTTTCGTCAGTAAGAAGACTCTCAACCCAGATAACAGAATCTTTAAGCAGTTTTATTCCAGTCCTTATTCTTTCTATATCTTTTTCCCTTAGCGAGGCGGAGTCTAGTTTTGGTTCTGTTGGTTCTGACATATAATTACATTTTAACCTCGATATCGACGCCGGATGGAAGACTTAGATTCATTAAAGCATCTATAATCTTTGGCGATGGGGCTGTGATATCAATCAAGCGCTTGTGCGTTCGCATTTCAAACTGTTCGCGGGAGTTCTTGTCGATGAAGGGCGATCGGTTGACCGTATACTTCTGAATCTCCGTTGGTAGAGGCACTGGGCCGATTGGCTTTCCGCCATATCGTTCAATAGTCTCAACAATCTGAGCCGCCGACTTATCGATAATCTTATTATCATAAGCCTTAAGCTTAATTCGGATGCGCTGGGCAACTGGTTCTGCTTTCTTTTCTGATTTTTTTGGTGCTTTCGTTGCCATTTCGTTAGGAAAGAACTAATCCGCCCCTGAAAAACAGGGGCGAACTTTGTTTACTTAATAATCTTGACGACTGCACCGGCTCCGACGGTCTTACCACCTTCGCGAATAGCAAAGCGTAGTTTCTCGTCCATAGCTACTGGGGCAATCAACTTAACATCTAAGGTAATCGTATCTCCTGGCATAACCATTTCAGTTCCGGCTGGAAGGATAACTTCTCCAGTCACGTCGGTAGTTCGGAAGTAAAATTGAGGTTTGTAGCCCTTGAGGAATGGGGTATGTCGTCCACCTTCTTCTTTGGTCAAGACATAAATTTCAGCAGTGAAGTCGGTGTGTGGAGTGATTGAACCTGGCTTGGCTAAAACCTGACCACGTTCAACATCTTCTTTCTTGGTGCCACGGATAAGAATACCAGCGTTATCGCCTGCCATACCTGAATCAAGCTGTTTATTGAACATCTCGATACCAGTCACAACAGTCTTTTGAGTAGCTTTCAAACCAACGATTTCAATTTCATCGTTAATCTTAACTGTACCGCGTTCGATACGGCCAGTAACTACAGTGCCACGACCTTCGATAGCGAAGATGTCTTCGATAGGCATAAGGAATGGTTTTTCAACGTCACGAACTGGGTCTGGGATAAAAGTATCAAGCGCGTTCAGCAATTCAATGAATGGCTTGGTGTCATCACCCTTTGCACCAGCAGAGAGAGCCTTGGTAGCAGAACCACGAATAATAGGAGTGGTCTCGCCTGGGAATCCGTTCTTAGTTAAAAGTTCACGAATTTCAGCTTCAACCAAATCAGCTAATTCTGGATCATCAACCATATCCATCTTGTTCATGAAAACAACGATGAAAGGTACGCCAACCTGACGAGCGAGCAAGATGTGTTCGCGAGTTTGAGGCATAGGACCGTCTGGAGCAGATACAACAAGGATAGCGCCGTCCATCTGGGCAGCACCTGTAATCATGTTCTTGATGTAGTCAGCGTGACCAGGGCAGTCAACGTGAGCATAGTGGCGGTTAGGAGTGGTGTACTCTGAGTGGTGAGTAGAGATTGTGATACCACGAGCTCTTTCTTCAGGAGCAGCGTCGATTTTGTCTACGCCTTCAACACGAGCACTATAGCCTTCGTCTTTATATAAATCTGCAACATGCAAAATAGCCGCCGTAGTGGTGGTTTTTCCATGGTCAACGTGGCCAATAGTGCCTACGTTAACGTGTGTTTTTGACCGTTCGAATTTTTCTGCCATCCAAGTATTATAGATTGTGGGTTTTTGCGTATCGGTCGAATTGCTGGCCGAGACGTAAGAATCCAGAACCTATCTATTATTGTGTATATCTATTTTAGCCGAATTGGCGAGTCACGTCAAGTCTTTTGGGTATCACCTAGAGATTGAGAGATTTTTCGTCTTCTTCTATCTGTTCTTTGAGGGCAAGGATGTCTTTATTAATCCTTTCAAGGAGTTCTAGCTCGGCTGGAGCTGGACTTCCTGTGGGTAGAGGTGGAGTAAAGGTATCTGAGCCTTTTTTAGATTCCTCGGGGGCATCTTGTAGCAGTTTCTTGTATGTATCGTAGTTAACGACAACAATGGATGGGTCCCCGTTTTCAAGAATCAAAACCGCCGTCGAG
>JBBTYS010000076.1:0-8146 GCA_038078535.1 Patescibacteria group bacterium
TTGTTAAAAAATCAGAATCAATTACACGACACCAGACAACCAATCCAATAAAAACTTCCACCTCAAGTCCCGAGAATGAAATTGGAAATTGGAAAATTTATCGCAACGACCAGTATGGTTTTGAGTTTCAATATCCAAGTAGTTGGACGATGGATGATCAATCAAAAAACTATCTAGGAGGTTTTTACATTGAACTATCTCCACCCAATCCTAAACCGATGACAGGATATTTAACTGTACAAATCGACACTCGCACCGATCTAAATCAGATTAGAAACTTATATTTAGATGGCGGTTATGCCGAGAAGGTTGTGAATCTGGGCGGCAAGAAAACCTATGCTTACACGAGAGATAATACGACCATTTATTATATTCAACTTAACGGCAAAATATTACTCGTTGACGCCCACGAAAAAACCACCGAAAGTGATCAGATCACCTCTACTTTTAAATTCAAGAATTGAAGTTCCTGCTCAAGGGTCTTCCAATTAACAGTTCTGAATGCATCTAACCACTCCAGCCCTAGTCAGCATCTATGAAAATAATCTCTTGGAATATAAACGGCATTAGAGCAGTTCACAAAAAAGGACTCTTTGTCCCATTCATAGAAAAGTACCAGCCTGACATCTTGTGCTTACAAGAGACCAAAGCTGAACAACATCAAAGCGAAGTCGACTTCCCCAAGTACGAAGAATACTGGAACTCAGCAATACGCAAAGGTTATAGTGGCACAGCCATATTCACAAAAATTAAACCACTAAAGGTTGTGCTTGGCCTACCTGAAGATATCGCTAAGAAATACAAATTGCACGAGGATGAGTATGGTGACCCAAATACCGAGGGCCGTGTTACTGCCCTAGAATTCAAAGATTTTTATATTGTTACTGTCTACACCCCCAACGCCAAAGATGATTTGTCCCGTATCCCCCTCCGCCACAAGAAGTGGGACCCAGCCTTTTTAGAATATGTTGAAAAATTAGAAAAAAATAAGCCCGTTATATTTTGTGGTGATTTAAATGTGGCTCACACCGAAGATGACCTCGCTCGACCCAAAGAAAACGTCGGCAACAAAGGTTTTACAAATGAAGAGCGTGAAGGAATTCAGAAAATGGTTGATTCTGGTTTTGTTGATACATTTAGAATGTTCACCAAAGGCAGTGGTCACTACACTTGGTGGAGTCACTTCGCTCAGGCTCGAGCTAGAAATGTTGGCTGGAGAATCGATTATATTTTTGTCAGCGACAAATTAAAGTCTAAAGTTAAAAAAGCCTCCATCAACGCTGACGTTATGGGCTCAGACCACTGCCCTGTCGAGGTCGAGCTAGACTTAAAATAGTTATGCCCAAAAAATACAATTCCCAAATACTTTGCGTATCTTCTCTGATTTACTTTTTTGCAGGAACTATAATATTTAAAACTAATCCCTATCTGGCAATTTTACTATTCGCTGTAACTATTTTTTCTATCATGTACCATCATAATTTTAAAAGCTTTAATTTAAAAAGTTTAGATTGGGTTTTTGGTACAATTTTATTTTTATATGCATTCTATATTTTCAAAATACAATTTGATTTGTACATTCTAATATTTTTATTACTAATTTTAGGTTTTCGTCTGATGGACCATATTTTATTTAAAACTAAACGCTATGGAATATTTAGCTATACTCACTCTTTGTGGCACATCCTTTCAGGACTCTTAATTGTTTCCCTATTCACCCTCACTTAAAATGAACTCTGGTATACATAAAAACTTAGTTAGAT
Source organism: Patescibacteria group bacterium (assembly GCA_038078535.1). Classification (GTDB taxonomy): domain Bacteria; phylum Patescibacteriota; class Minisyncoccia; order 2-02-FULL-40-12; family GWA2-44-9; genus 2-01-FULL-41-21. The sequence continues at coordinate 1,764 of JBBTYS010000076.1, forward strand.
ATTTATGGGATGTGGTAGCCGTTATTTTTATAATCTGGGGAATAATTGCTTTCGTAACTCCCCTGACACCGGCTTCTTGGCTTTTTATTGTCGGACTCATAATTATATTCGGTAAACACAAAACCAAAAACATCATAATAAAAGTGGTGGGTATAAAATGGTTTAATAAGCTTAAATTAAATAGCTTGATAGACAAGCTTTCTGACAAAGATAATTGAGTGCTATAATCCAAGCATATGAGTCAAACTATCAATTTGCGAAAAAAGGAAGCAGAAATTAAGCCCGAACCAAAAGTCGAGGCTGAAGTTGAAATACCAGAATCAAAACGAGAAGCTGAGCCAGTAGCTTCGGGGATTAGTTGGATGACTTATCTTTCTAGACCACCTCGTAAAAACGTAGCCCTAACGATTGCGAGTATGCTAGCTGCTGCAGGTTGTCTCGTCGCCTACTTTAATCATGACTTTCTTTTCATGATTGTTCTTTTCTTGGCCGCCTTAATTATTATCTTAAATACTTTTCGCATCCACCGACCTCACCACATCCGTGTTCATGCCACCGGAATTTCTGTGGGGGATGAAAATCATCACTTCGCAGACATGAAGTCTTTTTGGATTAACTATGAACCTCATGTTAAAGAAGTTAGTATCCACCTCAAAAAGGCTTACATGCCCATGATTAAAATCCCTCTTGAAGACACCAATCCTTTGGAAATTCGTCAAGCTATGATATCCTATGTACCAGAAAAGGAGCATGAGCAGTCTCTCCTAGATGACATAGTCCGACTTATTGGAATGTAGTTAGTAAATATTGCTCTCGTCGTTCAAAGCCGACGTTACAGTCGGCTCCCCGACCGAAGCGTCGGGGCGGATAGGGAGACAACATCTGTAAGTAGAGATCAGGATTGAAAATAAAGTAAATATTGCTCTCGTCGTTCAACGGATAGGACGCAAGCTTGCGGAGCCTGAGATAGAGGTTCGATTCCTCTCGAGAGCACATGCCTAAATAAACACCCCTCATCGGGGGTGTTTATTTGTTGCCTATATATTTTCTGTGAAAGTAGTACAATAAGGGCCAAATGGACCTCTCTCTTCCAATAGAGAAATTAAGAAATGTTGGCACTCGCAATCTCCCTCGTTTACACAAACTGGGCATCAAAACCGTCCGTGACCTTTTATGGCATTTTCCAGCACGCTATGAAGACTATAGTCGCATAGTACCTATTGAAGATTTAGTTGCTAACGAGAAAGCCACCATTCAAGGCCAAATCACCAAAGTCGATAGCCATCGTATATTTCCGCGCCGACTCACAATCACCGAAGCCTATATTGAAGACGAGTCTGGCACAATTAAGGCTGTTTGGTTTAATCAGCCATACATTGCCAACACACTAATCGAAGGCACACGTGTCAGTCTTGCTGGGACCGTAAAGCTCGATAAACACGGCCTCTACATCGCTAGTCCAAGTTATGAAAAATTGAGACACGATGAATATCTCGCTTTTCATCTAACCCATACTCACGGCCTAATTCCAGTTTATCCAGAGACCGCAGGGGTTACCTCCAAATACCTCCGCTTTTTAATAAAACCTTTGCTCGAAGAATTAATAATTGAAGACCATCTTTCAAATGATGCCCGCGACAGAAATGGAATTATAGATTTACATACCGCCCTTCAAAAAATTCACTATCCCCTAACTCTGGCTGAGGCTGACACGGCAAAGGAACGCTTAGCCTTTGATGATTTATTATTATTCCAAATTAAAGCCCTCCTTGAACGAAGAAAAATTAATCAACTCAAATCACCACCAATTCCTTTCAATAAAGACATAGTTACTGATTTTATTAAGAAACTTCCTTTCGAATTAACTAAAGATCAAAAAGTTTCCGCATGGGAGATTCTCAAGGACCTCGAAAAGTCCTACCCCATGAACCGTTTAATGGAGGGTGACGTCGGTAGTGGCAAAACTGTTGTCGCCTTAATTGCTGGCGTTCAAACCGCTCAGGCTGGTTACCAAACTGTATTCATGGCTCCAACTGAAGTCTTGGCCCATCAACACTTTGCTACCATTCAAACACTCGCTAACCACACCGGCGTAAAAGTTGGCCTCTTAACCTCAAGCACCGCCAAATCCGGAGCCTCAACCATCACCAAAGCCCAAATCAAAAAACAAATTGCCAATGGCGACGTTAAAATCATTATTGGCACGCACGCAATTATTCAAAAAAATGTTTTCTTTGATAAGTTGGCCCTCGTCGTTATTGACGAGCAACATCGTTTTGGCGTAAATCAACGTGCGGCACTGGTGAAGCACAGCTCATCAGAGCTTGTGCCACATCTATTAAGTATGACCGCCACGCCAATCCCCCGCACTCTTGCCCTGACCATATACGGCGACCTCGATATTTCCATAATTAAAGAGAAGCCTAAAAACAGACAAAAAATTATTACCAAAATCATTCCACCCTCAGGCCGAAACGAAGCTCACTATTTTATCCGCTCCGAAGTAAAGGCTGGTCGCCAAGTATTTGTTATCTGCCCTCGAATAGAGCTCGCCGGAGTTCAATCTTGTGCCCCAGACCCGGGGACCAGTCCCGTCGGTCCCCCCAAAGGGCCCCCCTCCACTACTGGATCAAAAAACCGAACTCTGGCTCAACAGAAGTTAAATTTAGCAGCAGACATAAAGGCGGTTCAGGAAGAATACAAAAAACTTTCAGAGTTGGTATTTCCAGATTTAAAGGTTGCCATGTTGCATGGCAAAATGAAACCTAAAGAAAAGAATGATATTATGGCACGCTTTAAAGAAGGCTTCGCCGACATTCTAGTTTCAACTTCAGTTATTGAAGTTGGCGTCGACATTCCGAACGCTACAGTCATGATGATTGAAAACGCTGAACACTTTGGCCTCGCCCAGCTCCACCAATTCCGAGGACGCATTGGTCGAGGTGAACACCAATCAACTTGCTTATTGTTTACTTCAGGTTCGGAAAAAACCAGCAATCAAAGACTAAAGGCCCTAGTCGCCACTGATGACGGTTTCCTCTTAGCTGAAAAAGATATGGCTATCCGTGGCCCCGGCGAATTCTTTGGCACCGGCCAATCTGGACTCCCCGACCTTGCCATGGCTGCCCTAGGCAATGTTGAACTAATTAAAAAATCCCGCGCTGAAGCGAGACTCATCCTAACCGAAGACGTAAACCTCACAAAACACCCCGAACTCAAACACCAACTCCAACGCTTCCAGTCCATCATCCATTTTGAATAGACGCTCGGCTTTAAGATTTTTCTCAGGCTTCCGCTCGGACTATTTCTAACAACTTTTCCTTATTTATTCGGCCAGCCGAAGCAACTCCTGTCAGGCCATGCGGACTTAGGCCGTTCCTGACATCCTCGGACTGGCACCCGAAAAAACATCGTCAAAGTTTCTGAAATAGTGACCGATTGTGCAGATTGAGAAAAATCTTAAAGCCTCGCTTGTTTTGGGTTTCATTTTTTACCGCAGGAATTGAAAAGGCCTCGACGCGGAGGCTTCACGCTTTGCGCGAGGCCTTTCCGTCGAGACCGTCTGGTTGTTTACGGGCAATTGACACGAGCGCTGTAGTCGCGGGTTCCGTCTTGCTTCATGATGAATATGTCGCACGAAGGCGAGACTCCGGGTGAGATGGGAATGATTTCGGCCATAACGAACTGGTGACCGCCGATTTCCAAATACTTCAACCGGGCGCCGTTGGACAGCTTCACCACCTTAGCAGCGGGCTGACTCATGCGAACCTTGACTTCTCCCTCTCCGATGAGGATGCCAAATACGAAGCCGGCCACAATTGCGAGAACAGAAGCAATTACAACGAACATGGAACGTTTCATGACCTTCTCCTAGTTTTTATATTATAGCACAACTTATAAATAAACACAAACTCAGCGAAGCTTTGTAATTATCGAGCGTCTTTCGACACCGTCTTCTTGTCCGAATATTTATGAAATTCTTCCGGTAACAAAAAGGAATCCGAACGAAGTTTGGTAAGGTGGCCTTTTTGTTCGGAAGCAATGAGTAAATAGAGGTAACGAGACAGGTGGAGAAAGTAGCGAGAATAATTATAAAGCTGAGCGTCTATCTTTAGGCGTCACCCAAAATCCCATGTACTTTCCGAACATCAAACGAGTTTGAGCATCTAACGCGGGAATGGCACCAAAGAAAATAAAGTTAACTGGGAAAAGAATCCACTGGATAGCCATCCAAACCCACTTAAGTTTTCCGTACTGTGGTGGCTTTTCAGGAAGTAAAATTATACTTAACATGGCCGAAGTGATAAGACCAAGTAAAGAAATGTTCATGATTGTCGAAGTGATACGAGGAAGATTGTAAGAAAGAATTGAGGCGGTAAAATTTGTGCCACCTACCCAGATTGGTAGCCAACTCAAAAGGAAAATTATAATAGCGTTGGTGGGGCTAGAGTGAGTCCGTTCAATTTGAATGAGAGTCTTCTGCCACTTCTGAGAGAAAGACATCTTTGTATTCTTAGAAAATCCAAACATAAAGTAGGGGTTGTTTTCAGCACCATAGTGCCAACGACGAATCTGTTTGTATTGATTTTTAAGAGTCTGCCAAAATGTCGGTCCAACGTTAGAATCCATATAAACTGGATAGTACATTGGGATAGTCTGCCAGTCGCCGTCATATCTTAAAAGACACTGCCAATAGATGCGTGAATCTTCACTGACAACATTCTTCTGCCAGAAACCAACATCAACAAGAGCCTGAAAACCAATTGATTGAGAAGAGAAAGTAACGAGCTGTTCCTTACGAGCCTGCTGAATCATCTGCCAAAACGTGGTCGAGAAAGCGAAGACACGAGCAAAAGCTGGTGCTTCCCAAATATTGTTTGTGAAAATTGGAATCGGCTGGAACGAAGAACGCAGAGGCTTGTGAGCAGTTAAATAATTCCAGGCCAAACAAGCAAAGAAGTCAGCTGGCACAACTGTGTCGATATCAAAAACTGAAACCACGACTCGGTTATATGGAATGCCTAGGGCATCAATAACTTTTTCTTTAACTTCATTACCAGCCCAAGTCTCATTAGAGCCCTTGCCCTCCAACTCCCCTTCTATGCCGGCGGGGTGAGCTGTAACTATGAATTTAAAGAATGAATTACCAAACTCGGCTTCAGCCTGACGAGCCAGTTCAGCAGAATGAACACCCGCTCTTGCTTCTGTGGCCAGAACTACAATCATTTTATCCTTACGGTAATTAGATCTTAAGATTGCCGAAAGACTATCTCGAACCAAAGAATAAGGTTCTTTATATGCTGGTAGGATTACAAGTTGATACAAGTCATCAGGCTTAATCCCAAGCAATTCAGGATTTTCATCAACTGACTGCATTCGAGCAGACCAATCAACTTTAAGATTCTTTCTCATCTTGAGAAACGATGATCTTGTAAGTACCGAAAGGTATATTGTCTTAATTAGCCAATAGATATCAAAGAGGATTATGAAGATAGTCGCAAAGACTGGCGCTTTAAAAGAAATTAGTACCACAGCAGCTAAAGTTCCCCAAGCCAATAAGCCGGGTAGTATTTCTAAGAATCTATAGAAGCGACGATCGCCAGAATTTGATAAGTCGGTGGCATTCCCGACATGAAGATACTCAATCATGTGTGAGTGATAATTAAACCACTTTTTTACGATTTTGGCAATAGCCAGCCTACCTGAGCGCTAAAGCAAACAAACCATCCTCTAGGTCACGTCGACCTTGTTTAGTCCCCTGCTCAAGGTCTACGACATCTTCATAAAGTTTTTTAATATCTGACACTGTGAATTTAGACGTAGCGGAAATCATCTTTTTTACAACAAATGGATGCATGCCAGCCTTCTTAGCAATCTCTGCACTCGAAACATTTCTGTCAGCCAAGTCTTTTACAATAAGCATGTTTCGAAATTGGTACATAACCATGGTCAATAAGTAGTAGGGGTCTCGGCCATGAGCCAACTCTGCGCAAAGAAGTCCGAAAGCTCTATCACGTTGACCCGAACCTAAAGCATCAATGAATTCAAATATATTTGGTTCACTTTCGGTTTTAATTAAAATATTAACATCGTCTAAAGAAGTTGATTTGTCTGAATAATTGGCGAGCTTGTTTAGATTATTAACATAAGCCCAACTATCAGGTCCGCCGATAGCTGAAAAGCGTGCCAAAGCCCCAGCTCCAAATGAAACCCCTAAACTACTAGCTTCTTTCTTAATCCAAGTCTCCAATTTGGGACCTTCAAGTACAACGAACTCCCTGACCAAGTTCTTTGAATCAGAGAGAAGAGTATAGAACTCTTTAGGTTTAGCCTGAGCGACCGTGCCCACATGAGTCGCCAAAATTACGACACTTTTGTCTTGA
>JBBTYS010000077.1:0-4972 GCA_038078535.1 Patescibacteria group bacterium
ACGAAATTCTGGAACTTGTCGATAATCAAGACGAGTACACCAGAAGCGATTTACAGGGAATAGTCACTGTTCTGGTTAACAAAATTATGGAAAGTGGTTACAAGATAATTAGCGATCAAAAAGAGGCCGATTAGTCCACTTTCTGCCAAATATCAGATTTTATTCCTCTGAATTGTAGTCACCTGAAAATTTAAGTAAATTACAACACTAACTTTTCATTCCAAAAACAGTGGCAATTCTATTATCTGCATTAAGGTTTTTCTCCGTAAATTCTCTATGTGAATAATAATTTCCTGAATAAGTACAAACCTTATCATTGTAAATATTCTTCTTTTGCACACCAAGTGCTTCAATCCGCTTCTTAGCTTGTTTCCATAGGTCTGAAGGGTAGTGACAAGGTTCAACGGAGGAACAAATTTCAAGAACCAAGTCTTTGGGTCTTGTTTTAATTTAAGTGTCATTATTCCTCTGAGCGCGTTGGTCTGGACCCTTTCAGTCCTTATAACTCGTTAAAAAATTGTATCATCTCCAGGCTAGATGAGACAAATGAGACACCTATAAAAAGGGTGTCTCAAAATAGTGATGCAGTTTGACATAGTTATGGTTTTATTACCACTGATGCTGAAACTACCAAAAATATACCTATCGCATTGAGAATAAAGGAGATTAGTAAAAACTGATACGTCTTTAACTTTGAAATTCCCATTAGACTTACACCAATCTCGTCTGGTAAAGGGGAAGCAATTATTGCTGCCCCTAGGACTGGAAAAGTCCAGCTAAAATATTTTGTCTGAAAAACCCTTTTTAGATGATGATTTGTGTCGATTTGGTTGTAAATAGATTTGATCTCTCTTGCCAAATCATCTTTAACAAAACGGAAAATAACAAAATCTCCGACAACTGCGCCAAAACCTGCAATTATACCTATTTCAATTGGTGATAATGTTTCAGCGAGTACAAGCAGGATAATAGCTCCTGTTGCGACGGTAAAGGTTGATACAAACAAGACACCAGCTAGAAACGCCCCTAAATAACCAAAATTGCCAAGGTGCAATAGAAAGTTATGCATTGTTCCATTACGAAGTACGAAGAAAGCCAAAACAAAAGAAAGCAGTAGGAAGGTAATATTTTTGTATTTCCAATGTTTGTAATGCTTAATCATAATAATAGCCTTGTTTAAGGAATTTTATCGATTTGTTGTTTAATTTTTGCATCTGACTCTTTGCCAAATGTAACAAGTAACTTGTCACCCTGTTTAATTTCTTGATCGAGAGCATTATTGTTTTTTTCTCCATTAATATAAAACTGCAATGTGCCTTTGTTTCCTGTACAAAACGTTTCTTTCGTACCAGTTGTTAGACATTCTGGAGTCAATGTAAATGGAAGTGTTGAGAAAAAATCGTTCCAAGTTGTGCCACCCTTTTTAACCTGAACTATATTAGGATTGCTTGCATCGATATATACATCTTGAGAAAGGTTGTGATACATGGCTGCAGTAAAGATACGAAAAGTGCCATTTGTGAAAATGGCAAACGATGCTTGAATATCTGTCATTGGAGTTGCTGAGGACTCAGTAGTTTCAGTGGATGTATTATTTTTGGATAAGGAAGACTCGGGTGTGGTTTGTTTAGTCGAAAAAAAGAAATAACCAAAAAGAGCTATCAAGATAACTATTACGACCATACCAACAACTTTACTCATAGATTAATAATATCTTATTTTGGATATTCCCGAATTACCTAGTTTTCATCGGGAACGAATCTGAGAGCCACGGAGTTCATACAATACCTTTTACCAGTTGGCTGTGGACCATCATCAAATACATGGCCTAGATGCCCGCCACAAGTATCCAGTACCTCAATTCTATCGTCTCCTAATCCATTCTCTTTTCGCAGTACAACTGCGTTTTCATCAATTGGAGCCCAAAAACTCGGCCAGCCAGTTCCAGAATCAAACTTTTGCTCTGATCTGAAAAGAGGTACATCACATCCAACACTATAGTAAGTCCCTTTTCTTTTTTCATTGTTTAATTCACCTGTAAATGGGATTTCCGTACCTGCTTCGCGTAAGATGTGATACTGCTCTGAAGTTAGTATCTTTTTCCAATCTTCCTCAGACTTATTCTTGTTTTGGTCAAATTCGCCTGAAATAATTGAATCCGATGTATTGGGTGTTGTATTTTTAGGAATAGATGCGTTTTCTAATTTTAAAAAGATAAGCCCAATTATTATCACGATTGCTATTCCAAAAATTATTCTTTTCATACAACATCTTTTATATAGCTTTCAAAATATATTCTGTGACATGTATACCCATGAGTATTCTTTATTAAATAGTCCTGATGATAATCTTCTGCTTCAGTGAATTTTACAAAAGGCTCTAAAGTTGTAACTACTGGATTTTCCCAGCGTTTTGATTCATTTACGATATCTATCATCTCCAGTGCCTCATTTTTTTCTTGTTCAATGTTGTAGAATATTACTGATCGATATGAAGTCCCTCGATCATTTCCCTGCTGATTCATAGTCGTTGGATTATGTACTTGAAAAAAGAAATCAAGTATTTTCTTAAATGTTGTCTTCTCAGAATCGTATTCAATCTTAACAACCTCAGCATGACCTTCATGATTTTCATATGTGGGATTTTCAACTTTTCCACCAGAATATCCGACGCTTGTCGTAATGACTCCTTCCTGCTTTCGGATGAGATCCTGTAATCCCCAAAAGCAACCTCCGCCAAGAATAACTTTTTTAGTCATATTATTTCCCAGGTATAAATGTCATTGATATGGAATTAACACAGTGTCTGAGATTTTTGAGTGTATATCCTTCGCCAGTAAATAAATGTCCTAGATGACCATCACATTTCAAGCAAGTTATTTCCGTTCGGATTCCGTCTTGATCTAACGTTTTCTTCACAGCACCTGATATCTCATCATCAAAACTAGGCCACCCACAAGATGATTCAAATTTGTCTTTAGAATTGTAAAGGGGTGCACCGCACTGTCGACAAACATACACACCAGTTTCTTTGGTATTAACATACTCTCCCGTAAATGGAGGTTCTGTGCCTTTATCTATTAACACCCTTTTTTCTTCTGCTGTAAGTTGTTTCATATCTTTTAACCAAAGGTAAAGGCAAATAGTTCTGCGTTGTTATCTTCAAATTCAAGTCTTAGGATATGTTTTCCAGCTGAGGGAAGACTAATTAACCTGTAGAGCGTGTCCTTATCTACGGTTACAACACCATTAATGTTATCCTTTCCAAAATTTTGCATTTTGTTATCCAGATATACTTTTACTTTTGCTGGAGTGTCTTTAGTGCGCATAACTAAAAATACCTCTTTTGATTCAAAGTTAAGTGTAAGAGTTGATCCTTTTTGAGGGTTGGCATATTCTTCCATCACATTCCATGCACCTCCATATGCAACTTCATTACTCCCTACATTTTTTGGTGTCGAGTATGTCCCAAGTGCGTCTTTCTTAATGGTTTCGGGGGAATCAAAATGCTCAATTCTGCCATATCCAAGATAAATTTCAGGGGTTTTGGCTTGAATTTGATACGTTGGATTGTTAATTTTTGAAGATACATCTGTTGCTCCAGCTTCTTTTAATAGCTCCTGAATTACTTTCTCACTCTCATCATATGCACCCTCTCCAAAGTGGGAATAGCGAATATAGCCTTCTTTGTCTATAAAGTATTTTGCAGGCCAGTAGCGGTTGTTGTAGGCTCTCCAAGTGGCAAAATCATTGTCCTGAACAATTGGATAGGTAAGTTTAAAGTCTTTAATTGCTTGGGCAACATTTTTCTCACTCTTTTCAAACTCAAACTCAGGTGCATGAACACCAATAATAACCAGCCCTTTGTCTGCATACTTTTCGTGCCACGCTCTCAAGTAGGGCATAGTTCTTTGACAGTTAATGCATGAATATGTCCAGAAATCGATGATAACGACCTTCCCTTTTAATTGTTCAAGTGTCAGAGGCTCACTATTAAACAAGACACCTCCTTGGATGATCTCTGGAGCTTTCACACCTTTTGGCTCTATGAGATCAAACATCGGTTTTCCCATATCATCTTTCTTCATCTCAGTACCGGACTTTTTATCTAATTGATTTCGGATTAACTCGTTGTCCTCAAACTTCGTAAGACCCGTACCATATTGAGGGAACGTATTAAGGATATATGTTTGAAACTTTCTATCTATATTAAAAAATATTCCGATTGCAGTCAGAATCATCAGCACACCAAATAGTTTTTGGATATGGCCTAGATTTGAGAGTAACCATGGAACACGCCTGAGGGCATTCTGTCCTCCAAGCATTATCAAGAACATTGGAATAGCTGTGCCGAGTGAGTATGCAAGTGTGATTAGGAAGGCATCAAAGGTAACAGTGCCAGTAATAGCAAGAGATATAACGGAGGCGAGAATAGGACCAACACAGGGAGTCCAAAGGAGCCCTACTGAAAAACCAATGAGTAAACCGCCACTAAATCCAGTACGATTTTGGCTTGTTGGCATGAAGCCAGCCAGCTTAGAGAACAATCGCTCTACAAGTGCTTGAAACTGAGGAACAAGAAGCGATACTCCAAACCCTGCGATAACTACCACAGAAACAAAACGAAGAGTCTCTGCTGGAATGCCACTCAATCGAACAATGGTTGAAAGAAAGAGCGTAAAAAAGGTGAAGCTAAGAATAAATCCTGTAACTACTCCAATCGGACGAGACTTACCAGTATTCACTCCGCCAATACTTGAGGTAAGAATAATAGGAAGAATAGGTAATATGCACGGTGAAAGTACTGTTATGACCCCTGCTAGAAATGCGAATGCTAAAAGTAAAATCATATAGTTTTATTAATTAACCTCTGATACTGGTCCGCCTCGGGCGGGCCAGAACCACAGACTACTTAATATTAGAAAGTAATTCGTCTATTTGTCCACCGTTCCACTTCGTTACTTCTTTTCCTG
>JBBTYS010000078.1:0-1281 GCA_038078535.1 Patescibacteria group bacterium
TGCAATTCTTGCCGATTGGTTTTTGAGAATAAGTTTTTTTGGGGGTCGCAATAGTGACGATAATAAAAACGGGGGAGCCCTATTGCTGGTACTTGGCCTAATTGCTGCGATTCTTGCGCCATTGGCCGCAAGCATGATTCAGATGGCAGTTTCTAGAAAAAGAGAGTTTTTGGCTGATGCATCAGGCGCTTTACTGACTCGTTACCCTGAGGGTTTAGCCAATGCCCTAGAAAAAATAAGCCAAGAAGAAATTCCCCTCAGACATGCACATAATGCAACAGCCCATCTTTTTATTTCGAGTCCTTTTAAAGGTAAAGAGGGCAGAAGTTGGTTTACAAAATTATTTATGACACACCCTCCAATACAAGAGAGGATTAAAATATTAAGGGACATGAGGATTTAATTTATGCCTGCCCCCAAGCATGACGAGTGGTTAAAAATACGGAGAGGTGGCTGAGTGGTCGAAAGCACCGCCTTGGAAAGGCGGCATACTCGAAAGGGTATCGTGGGTTCAAATCCCACCCTCTCCGCCAGAAATCGAAATGCAGTCGAACTTTGTTCAGTAGATACCGCCAAAATATAAAGCCGGCGCAAGCGCCGGTAAACAGGGAAGTCTTATCTCTAGTGAATTGTTTGACCAGCAACTGTTTTTTTGGGGACTGGTTCGTCAGACGTCTCACGATTTTTGGCCGTTTCAAGGAGCTCTCTGCGAATGGTTGCGGCGTTTTTTTGGTGGCGACTCATCTTAGCTTCACCAGGAACTGTTGGTTCTTCTGACTCGTCCTTCGTGGCCATCGATGCCCCCAGTCGTAACTCTTATATTGTTTTATAACAGATGTGATTTTGTCGTCAATTATGTGGACAATGCTTCTATTGACTTTTTACATAAATAAGCGTATAATTAAAATACAGTAAGTCAAGTTCTTCGGAGTTCTGCCTATCGCAGGATTCCAGACAATTTAACCGAAGCGAAGGAGTTCGAATGGTTCGACTTTTGTCTGCTATCGCAGTGGTGGCCTTGCTCGTCGCTGGCGTTTCGTCCTTTACCAATCGAGACCAGCCACCTATCTACTCAGTGACGCCCGCTCAGCAACCGAACGGCCTACCCATCTACAAGGTGAAGTGGGGGTCGGATGGGGAAACCAATCTGTACTCTCTGCATGGTGGGAACGAGTACGTCCAGCTTTCGTCGCCACGATGGTTTTCAACAGACGAGCTTGGCTTTATGAGCTGGACGTGTGTGGGCCACTGTGACGCCGATCCGGCCAAGAACAATTTACC
>JBBTYS010000079.1:0-7942 GCA_038078535.1 Patescibacteria group bacterium
CTGAACTCTTTCGACTCAACCGATATAACTACAAGGTTATCGACTTAGCCATGATTGGCGGTCAACCAGCTTACGTTTTAAGCTTTGTGCCCAAACCACGAAGGGATCGCCTGAAAACATCTGGCCATTCCAACTTCCGGATTGAACGAAAAAATGACATCCTGAACTCATTGCAGGGCACAGTGTACCTTAGCCCCGACGACCTTGGGATCATAAGAGTCCTGACTCAAGTCAAAGACCCCCCTGAGTCAATTTGGGGTGTGGGCAGACTCTACAAAATGGACGCCATCATTGACCAAATCAAGATTGATGACGTCTGGGCCCTTAAAGAGCTCCACCTAACTGCAGATTTTTCTTATTTCCTTGGAATCAAGCGAATAAAAAATGTTGTCAAAGTTAAGCTCAAAAACTTCCGCCTTAAGGCCCCCTAGTGGGGCCGTCTCTTTATAAAATGTTCGAAATTATTAAAAAAGACAAAAATACTAAAGCCCGCTTGGGTCTTTTAACCACAGCTCACGGCATAGTTAAAACTCCATCCTATGTATTTGTAGGCACCTACGGTAAATTTTTGCATCTAAAACCTTCAGACCTCAAAAGAGCTGAGGCTCAACTCATTATTTCTAATACTTTTCATCTTTGGGACTTGGCTTTGGAAAAATCAAACACTTTTGCTAAAACGTCCAAAAAGACATTCCTTACTAATCGACTTGGAGTAAACATCCCAACCATGACTGATAGCGGTGGTTTTCAAGTCTTATCTTTAGCTTTTGGTGACAAAAATAAAGTTGGTAAATTTATGGTTGGCGATATCAAACCAGATGCTTCGTACAAAAGAACAAAAATTAGAATTACTCAAAAAGGCGTCCATTTTAATTTCAAAGGCCGAAAGTTATTTCTGGGGCCAGAACTCTCAATGAAAATTCAAGAAAAGATTGGCGCTGATATTATCTTCGCTTTCGACCACATCACTTCGCCTCTTGATGACCTTAAGTACAACCAGGCTGCGTCAGTCCTGACTAATAAGTGGGCACAGATTTGCATTAAAGAACACACCCAAAACCAAGTGGGCAGAAAAAACAAACAAATGCTTTTTGGTATCGTGCAGGGTGGAGTTTATCCAAAACTTAGAAAAGAAAGTGCTAAATATATCGGCTCACTACCCTTTGATGGTTTTGGCATCGGAGGTTCTTACACCAAAGAACAAATCTCCCAAATGCTTAAGTGGGTTACACCATATTTACCAGAAGGAAAACCTCGACATCTTTTGGGTGTTGGCAAGGTTGAAGACATTTTTGAAGCAATTGAAAATGGCATCGACACTTTTGATTGCGTCATTCCAACTCGTGAAGCCAGACACGGCCGTTTGTATACCAAGAGTGGTCACATGGATATTCGCAGAGGGGCTTATGCTAAAGACAAAAAGATTATAGAGAAAGGTTGTGGTTGTTTAACTTGTGATAGCAAAATCCCCCGCTCAAAAATTAGAGAACTCATTAAAAATGAGTCTCGAACCCTAAATGCCAAGGGTCAACGCTGGTGCTTAATGCACAATATGTGGTTCTTTGATAACCTCCTCAAAGAGATAAGAACCTCTCTTTCGAAAGGTTCTTATCATACTTACAAGAAAAAGTTTCTTAAACGGTGGTCCAGGTAGTGAAAGTCCGACTGGGTTTTAGGACCGCCGCTTAGCAATACTATCTGGTAATTAAGATATAAATAAGTAAATCCTATACATCCTGTTTAGGCTAAAGCCAAGGCGGATGTCGGACTTCTACTACCTGGTGGTCTCGGTAGAAATATGTCCGTGAGTACTATGGTTGTGGTGATGTTCGTTATGATGATGGTCTCCTTCAAGCTTCTTCTTTGAAAACACGTAGATATAGAGTATTTCCAAAATGCCGGCCGTGTTAATTATTAACAAAGCCACAAACCAACCTTTGTGACCAAGGCGGGCAGCTTTCCAAAGACCCATGCCCTTCCAAACCAGACTCCAAAGAGCAAAGACTATTATTAGCAATCCCCAACCAACCATCAACGGACTCGAGAACCACCAATCATTGTGATGATACATGTGTTTAGTTAATTAGTTTTTAATATCTATATTATACTCTACCACATTTAATACTTAATATCCCTCAATTCTGCAAGGATATTTTCTGGAATTGGGATAGCCTCGCGAATTGGGCTTTTGCCAGGATAGCGCCATGCGGTGATAACAACTTTCTTTTTACCAAGCAGATTTTCCATCAGGTTCACTGCGCCTTTGTGTTTACCCTGAGCTTGTCGAAGGGCGTACATTACCCAAATCTCTTCTTTCCAAGTCACTTGTTTACCTTTTGCGCCTTGAATGGGTTTACCCTGAGCGAGCGAAGTGAGTCGAACGGGTTGCATTACAGCAATTGTATCTGGTGCTATGCCCTTTTCGCTTCTATAAGGACTTCGCATCACTCTTTTTATTCTATCGGCCGATAATCCATAATACATCATTTTATTTGCGATGTGATTAGTCCAGTGATATTTGGCGTCGTTCTTGGGCATGTTTATCCGCATTCGATCATTAAATCAAAAAGCCCTCTCGGTGTAAAACCGGAGGGCTTTTTGATTGCGATTCGCGCTTAGCGATCGTTATGATCGTTGTAGTCGCGAGGACCACGGCCGAAGCCGCCGCCCATCGGACGTCGAGGAGGACGTTCAGTCATAGGACGAGCCTCGTTGACTGTTAGATTTCTGCCATCTAAGTCCTTGCCATTGAACATATCAATAGCGGCCATAGCAGCTTCATCTGTTGCCATCTCCACGAATGCGAAACCACGTGATCGGCCTGTCATCTTGTCCATCATAACTACAGCTGAAGTAACTTCGCCAGCTTGTGAAAAAGCTTCGCGGAGACTTGCTTCAGTAGTATTGAAGGAAAGGTTGCCGATATATAATCGTTTTGCCATTGTGTATTGTCTAGTGAGTTAGAATGATCAACGAGTTAAACCCGTTTACCACTCCGTACCTAGACAAAAAATTACTAGTAGGGCGACCTCTCGCTTGCCTCACCTTACGGCGGGTCAATGTTCCTGTTAGCAACTTACGTGGCCGAAGAAACTCCCGAGAACCTACAATTGAACCAATTATAGCATACTCTAGAGATATAAGCAATAGAGCCTATTTATCTAGCTCTTTATCAATTACGGCTTTAAAAGTAGCAAATGGAGAAGCTCCAACAGAGTCACCACTAGCATCAACAACCATTCTACCATTGATGAATGTGGCTGGTGTACCGTTCACACCAATAGATACGCCTTCTTGAGTTTCCTGCTTAATTAGAGCTGTATACTTACCCGAATCTAAGCAAGTATTAAATTGGCCGGCATTTAGACCGATGGCAACGGCAAATTTCTTAAGATTGGCTTTTGAAAAAGCGCCAGAATTTTCTGCGCCCTGATGAGAGAACAGGTAATCATGATATTGCCAAAACTTACCTTGGTCATTAGCGCATCGTGCAGCTTCAGCAGACCAATTGGACTCTTGACCCAAAAAAGCATAATCCTTCCAAACAAATCTAGCTTTGCCAGTTTCTACATATTCTTTAATAAACATGGCCTGATTACTTTGGTAGTAACGCTCACAAAATGGGCATTGAAAATCTGCGAACTCAACAATCGTAACGGGAGCTTTTGAATCACCTAACACCATGGCATTCTCTAAGCTAATCTCGACTTTCTCAGGAGGATTTTGATTTCCAAAATTAGCCTGTAAATCCTGGCCCGCGTTCATTCTGGCAAAAAGAATAGAAGCACTAATTATCACCGCGCCGATAAGTATTGCGCCGGGCATGATAAGCTTAGTCTTATCAAAAGGCGCCTTGGGCGACGGTGGTACTGGCATGTCAGCCAACTGTATAAATGGTTCTGATGATTCCATATTATAAGTATATCATATTTATTAACTATTCAGCTAAAGCCGAGTCTATTCGAGACTTAAAGTCATTAACGTCACGGACTCCAGTCATGCGAATACCATTTAAAAAGAATGTTGGTGTTGAATTAATACCTAAGGCTAGGCCTGCTTGTTGGTCGCTAGATATAACATCGTTATACTTATTGGCTTGGACCTCAAATTTAAACTTATTTACATCTAAGCCAAGTTGAGTGGCATAACCAACAAACAATGAGAGTGGATCATTTGAAGCGGACCAAGCGCCTTGATTCTTGTAGACTAAGCCATACATCTCCCAGTATTTACCCTGAGCACCAGCGGCCTCGACAGCTTCGGCTGAAAGCAAAGCATATTGGTGAACCGTTGTTAACGGAAAGTTTCTAAATACAAAATTTACTTGGGGATTATCTTTATACATTGCAAGAACTTCCTCTATGATTGGGTAAGCTGCGGCACAAGCTGGACACTGAAAATCTCCAAATTCAACTAGATTAACTTTTGCATTTGTATTTCCTTTGCTATGACTAGTCGCTGTAATCAGTTGGCTCTTAGTAATTGGTGTTGTAGCAAGGCGATTGTTTCGAGCTATTAAATAGCCAAGTCCACCAAATATCAAAATAAATACCACAATCATTATTTTTGCTTCTTTAGGCATGAGATTTGTCTGAATGATAGATGAACATCAGTACAGATATTAATACGAACGCTGTCAGGGATATTAACGGAATGGTTATAAAATTCAAGGCTATCACAGGATTGTCTACACAGGATATGCCTTCTCGACATGGAGCGAGACTTTCTGAAATAATATGCCATTGAAGAAGGTTATGATACAAAGCTATGCCTAGCCCAATCAAGCTCAATGGAAGTGCATACAACGCCACGGCCCTATCCCTACGCAAAAGACCAACTCCCAAAACAATCACCAATGGGTACATAAAAATTCTCTGGTACCAACACAGGAGGCACGGCGCATATCCAGCAATCTCACTAAAATAAAGGCTACCCACAGTTGCAACAAGGGCTATGGCCCAAGCAAAATATAAACTATTCTTAGATATCCAAGATGGTGTATTCATGTTGCTCATCATAGCAAATTATAAAGCCCCGCGAAAGCGGGGCTTTATAATTTCAAACTTTGAAGATTACATCCTCATTTTTTTGAAAAGTAAGTAGAGTGCGCTCAATCCTACGAGATCGTAGATAACACGAGAGATAGTACTCATGTCACCAAAGATCATTGAGACGAGATTATAGTCGAAAAATCCGACTAAACCCCAAACTAATCCCCCGATAATAACGAGGGCATATGCGATTTTGTGAAGCATTTTTTTGTTTACAATATTGTAACTAGCTTTACCGTCGACCGATCCTCGTAGGATCCATACTTATATTATGATACTTTATTTTTATAACAAGAAATGAGGTTATAAACAGTTGGCCATAAATAAAAGTTCAACTTGATTTATAAAAATAGACTGCTAAGCTAAGGACCTGCCGTGTGGGCACTTCCGATTGGAGGCAATTGGGAGCTGGTCGCTGGGAGCGCAGGCTGGTGTCCGAATTCCCTGTTCGAAAGAGGTTCACACGGCACAACCTCTTTCTTTTACAAAAATATATTTAAAACAAAAGAGCCCCGACATATGTCGGGGCTCTTTTGTTTTAAAGTCTCTCTAAAGCTTCGAGGTTTCTTTCTGGGATATAAAGAATTATTAAGCCAAAAATAATTCCAGCAACGGCAGTTATTATGTGGTTACCACCAAAAAGTTTATTGTCTATCAAATCAAATATAATCCAAATTCCTCGCCAAATTAAAATAATGCCAACTGCTATGGCAATGCTCTTAGTAAAATACCTGAGTCCAGTGTGAAGGCTTCTCATATTTCTATTATAGCTTAACTTGAAACTTCAACAAGCTTTCCACCAACAACTTTAATATATTTAGTAACACCGATAGATGGAGAGGTTGAGAACGGTTCGCCCTCACTCCTGTCAGCATAATTAACCACAAACTGACCATTTCTATATTCAGTGATTTGGGGAGCAATTCTATCACCTAAATAGAGAGCATTAGTTCCTTTATAAGAGCCTGGGGCTGAGCCAGCAACGCCAGATGTATTGAGTGCAACAACGACATAATAGAAAATACCAGTTCCACCACCATCTTGAGTCAGCACAAAGGCAATGTCTTTGAGACCGTCACCATTAACATCACCTGTCGCCTCGTTGCCAAAATACTCTGTTGTTATTGTAGAGCCAGAATTTGGTGCAATTTCAGTCTCAGCCTTACCATTAACTAGTGTCACCCTTTCTTCCTCAATATTGTATGTAGTATTTTTATGACCGTCTTTGATAGTTGGAGGGACCAAAACCATATCCTCTTTTGATTTCTGATACAAATAAAAACCGACACCGCCGAGAATTACTATTAATAAGACTGTTAGTATTTTTTTCATTTTTAATTTATTTATACCAAAGTGCATACCATTCCTTCATTTCACCTATTTCCTTATTCTGGGCAGAGATAATATTTTCTGCCAAGGTCCTCATCTCTGGGCGACTAGTAGAGACAACTAGCATCTGAGCCATCATAACAGCCATTAGATGATGCGGTATCATTTCTTGTATAAACTCCTTATCAAAAGGTTTAGATGTTTTAAGGTCTTCCAAATCAGCTCGGCCTCCAGACATCATTCCGCCATGCATCATAGCATCGCCTCCAGAAAGACTGGGTACTTCTTTGCCATACCATTCTTTGTACCAACTCTTCATTTGAGCAATCTCTTCTGATTGCGTCTTTTTGATATTGATTGCGAGCTTTTTAATTTCTGCGTGTTCTGCTCGTGTTGAGGCTAAATCAGCCATTGTAATAGCGTCTTCGTGATGGGGTATAATTTGCTCGATAAAATTATCATATATTTCAATAGACATAGACTCCATTGTTAAGGGATGTACTCTCAAATAAATAACAGGAGCAATAATAACACCCGCGACTATACCCAATACCACCAATCCTATTGATAATTTATTCATTGTTTTAATAGTTAATTTTTTCTTAGAGACCAAAATCTATCGGCGTGAAAGCTGGTTAATATAAGTAAGCCCGCAATGTAGATGATATGTTCATCAACAATAAATGAGTTTACATTGGGATACGGAAATTGAAGAACTGGTAAATAATATAAGGCCATCAAAATAACGCCAAAAGGAGCGGTAAATCTAATGAACAATCCAAGAATCAAAGAAATCCCAAGCAGAGTTAGGCCCCACTCATTTACCAGGTTGGTGATTGGCAACATTGTGGGGCTTGCAAACCAATGATACAAAGCTGGAAAAGTTTTGGCAGAGTTTAAAAACCCACCTGCCGACCATGTTGGATTTAATACTTTTGTAATTCCAGCCCAAAAGAAAACCCAGCCCAAGCCAACACGAAGCGTAAAAAGAGAAATTTTTTGAAATTTATTCATTTACGACAATTGTACCCTTAATGATTTTAGCCAGCAATTAAAAGGTTTACAACTATTAATATCAAACTTTGTAAACTTAGTCCAAGCGAGTATAATAGGTTTAATATATGAAAAACTCTCTGGTCAAATATTCTGTAGTTTTAATCGTCTACTTGGCAGTTCTTTACCCACTCTGGATTGTAACAAAAGACCTGAACTCTTTTTCTTTAATAGAAGTATTCCCCATCTTTGGCATATTAGCTTTTACTCTTTTGTGGCTTCACTCAATGAGTGGCGTCTTTGAGCCTTGGTTAAGAAAGAACTTCGATTTCGATAGATTTGTAAATACAACCTCCTTTCTGATTTTAATCTGCATAATACTGCATCCCCTTTTGTTGCTTATAAACTATGGCTTCGATTTTAATAAAATTAACCTATATTGGGACGCCAAATATATTAGACTTGGTGTTATTGGCTGGATATTACTAATCTCCTATGAGCTCTTTACACCTTTTAAAAAGCGTGATTTCTGTTCAAGAAATTGGAACAATATGTTAAGCATTAGCAGG
>JBBTYS010000080.1:0-5644 GCA_038078535.1 Patescibacteria group bacterium
CTGCTAGCACCAATTCTGGCCGGTCTGGCCTAAGAACTTGGCCCCAGAGAACGAAAGGTAGACGACAGCGGTATCTGCCAGATGCCCTTTCGGGTTCTCTGGCCGACTGATTTCCAGCCATTTGACCGTGGTGAAGAAGTCCAGGAGCGAGTCCCTGTTAGTTGGGGCTTGAAACAAGGAGACATCATTCCTTGGACTCTTGCGCAATACGACGGCAAGACTCGAGTCGTGAAGCTCGGCGAAGTCAGTGACGACGAAGTCATCTGCACCTTTGTGAAAGTTAGCTAAATTTTTTTGCCCCGTTGAGGCCCAGCCTTGCGGGGCCTCAACGTTTTAATTAGGCGTTTTTACCAGCGACGAAGCCAGTGGTCCAGCACATTTGAAAGGAGTAGCCACCAGTGGGGCGATTGATATTTAAAATGTCACCAGTTAAATAAAGATTTGGAATTTTTCTTGAGCGCATAGTTTTAAAATCTACTTCTTCAAGGGCAATACCACCAGAGGTAATAACGGCTTTTTCTAAACCAAGTAAACCCGAGACGTGAAGGGGGAGCGCTTTAAGAAGTTGAACTAATTTTAAACGGGCTTCGCGACTAACACTATGGCAGGGTGTCTCTGGGTCAATATCAGCAAGTTTACCAACAGTTTGTAAAAGCGCCGAAGGTATCAACTCGCTATTTATATTTTTAAATTTTTTATTAATCTCGCCTTTGAATGATTCAAGAATTGCAGTATCAACTTGTCTATGGTCGAGGTCGGTCAGTAAGTCGGCCATGATTGTAACTTCGCCGTATTCTAAAAGTTCACGAATTTCATTACTGATATTTAAAATTCCAGGACCACTGACACCGACGTGGGTGAAAAGTAATTTGCCTTTGCGCACGCTCTGACGAATTCCATTTTGTAGAATTGTGAAACGAACCATAGGCAAGCTTACGCCAGCCAATTCTTTGACCCAAGTATCGCTGAGTTTTAATGGCACGAGCGAAGGGGCAGTATCGATGACGGTGTGCCCAATAGTTTTTAACCATTCAAAGCCATCACCAGTTGAACCAGTTTCGGGTCGAGACTTGCCACCAGTCGCCAAGATAAAAGATTTGGCTTTAATCTCATCACCCATAATTCTAACGGCACTAATCGTGCCATCATCAGCCATAACAAAATTTTCAACAGCCGTATAAGTTTTTACCGTCACATTGCCTTTGCGCATGTAGTCATTTAAAACATTCCATACCGATTGGGCCTTGTCACTAACAGGAAAAACACGAAGCTCATTTTCAATTTTGGTTTCTAAGCCACGAGAATTAAAAAATTCTAAGGCTTCGGTCGAACTGAATTGAGCAAAAGCTGAAAACAAAAACTTGCCGGCCTCGCCAAATTTTTCAAGGAGTTTGCGGGTATCCATTTCGGCATTCATGAGGTTACATCTACCACCACCAGAGATTAAAAGTTTTTTACCGAGATTGGGATTCTTTTCAATTAAAAGCACGCTTTTGCCTTCAGCGCCGGCTGTGCCCGCAGACATCATGCCTGCGGGTCCACCGCCAATTACCACCACGTCCCAGATTTTAGAATCACTCCAGCCCATCCCGTACAAAGTTGCCCCGCCAAGGTCCTACGGACTCGTCCAGCCAGAGGCGGACGAGCGAGACTTCGTACGGGATAAATATATTTAGTTAGTCTATCACAAGATTGACAAAACACCTATTTGGGTGTATAATTAGAGTATGGTGTATAATTAGAGTATTAGGAGACTAAGGAGATGCAAGCTCACCCAGAGGTAGAAGTTACTGAAGTCACGATTGAGCCTGTTTTGAAAAAGATCGTGGGGGTCGATGGTGTTCCTGTCAGGGTTGATCTCGGTGCCCACGAAATCAGCAGAAAAGTCGATTGGCTGCTCCATGCCATCCGTCAACGGCCCAGCAAGATATTTATTCTTCGCTGGCACGGAGGGAAGGTGCCTTATGGCGCCGTCGTGAACGGATGCACAATTACTTGGACACAGCACGGTATTGTCAATGCTGGCGGGACATGGTTGGCACCTACGATCGACTTACCGAATGTGGCGGTAGCGACGGCCAAGACCAGCTCATGCTCGTGCAGATGTTCATTAAGAAGTAGAGCCCTCAACGCTCCACGGAATTAGCTTCAGTAAGCTACCATCCGCTGGAGCTCTTTTCGTTTTACTACAACTAAAAAACGTGTTATAGTAGCACCTCAATTAAGCACTATTCATGAGCGGAGAAGCAATCATCAGATTTGAGAAAGTGTCATTTGGATACGGACACAATAAACCCATCTTGGACGAGGTGGATTTTTCGATTCGTCGAGGCATGAAAATGACTATCATGGGTCAGAACGGAGCGGGTAAGAGCACGATTTTTCAAATGATAACCAGCGTAATCAAGCCAGACGTGGGCGTGATTCATTTAGCACCAAAGTTAACAATCGCTATAGCACGTCAGGTTATCCCTCGTGAGCAACTTGATTTAACCGTGAGAGATTTTTTCCAGTCTTGTTTTAAAGAAAAAGTCTATGATATTGATCCGCGCATTGATGCGGTTCTTGAGGTCGTAAATTTGAATGCACCATACGAGCGCACGGTACGCTCATTCTCGGGCGGTCAGCAAGCACGATTACTATTGGCTTCGGCTTTGATTCAAGACGCTGATGTTTTGCTGCTTGATGAGCCGACTAATAATTTAGACAAAGAAGGTATTTCGCACCTACGTCAATTCTTAATTGATTACAACAAAACTTGCTTAGTTATTTCTCACGATGCAGACTTTTTAAACGCTTTTTCAAAAGGAGTTTTGTATTTAGACTTAAGAACTAGAAAAGTTGAGCAGTATCAGGGTAACTACACAAATGTGGTTGAACAAATTAAGGCTCGGATTGAAAAAGAAAATAGTGCCAATGCTCGCTTGGCTAAAGAAGCGATAGAGAAGAAAGAAAAGGCTAATTTCTTTGCTATGAAGGGCGGGAGATTGCGTGTATTGGCTAAACGTATGCGTGAAGACGCTGAAGAAATGGAAGAAGAGCAGGTTGATGTGCGCAAAGAAGACAAAACTATTCGCAGATTTATTATTCCAACTCAAAAGGATTTGATTGGGGATATTGTCGTCTTGTCTTCGGTTGGAATTTTTAAAAATCACAAACCCGTTCAGAAAAAAGTCGAGGTTTCATTAAAGAAAAATCGGCACTTGTTATTGGCGGGTCCAAACGGCATTGGCAAAAGCACTTTGCTAGAATCTCTAGCAACTGGCAAAGCTAAGGGTCCCGCCAGCAAGGCCGGGACAAGTGCCAAGATTGCTGACGGCGTAATGGTTGGGTACTATCGTCAGGATTTCTCAACTTTAAACTTCGATGATACGGTTTATCAGTCGTTGCGCTCAGTGGCCAAAGGTTTGGATGAGCAAGAAATTCGTTCAATTGCGGCAGGGTTTTTGATAACTGGGGATGCTATCAATACCAAAGTCGGTAGTCTATCTGAAGGCCAAAAAGGCTTGGTGGCTTTTGCCCAATTAGTAATGCAAAAACCTGGCTTATTAATTCTCGACGAACCTACTAACCATATTAACTTCCGACATTTGCCAGTTATCGCCAAAGCTCTAGATGAATACGAAGGAGCGATGATTTTGGTGAGCCACGTGCCTGAATTCGTGGAGCAGATTAGAATTGACGAAACACTTGATTTAGGAGCCTAAGAGAGGGGCTTGTGTACATTTAGGAGGATTGGTGATATACTGTAGGAGCAAACTGCCTATTCCCAAAGAAGAATAGTCGAACTTCCTCAATAGCGACATTTGCGAATTTAAACATTTAACATAATATCTACATCTATGAGTACCGGTACAATCAAGAGAATGGTAAAAGACAAAGGATTTGGCTTCATCGAACCAGCTGATAAGTCAGAAGTCGAACAGGGCAAAGACTTGTTCTTTCACACCACTGCAGTTGTTGATGGTAGTTTTGATTCTCTCAACGAAGGACAGCAAGTGTCTTACGTAAAGGGTGATGGTCCTAAAGGACCTCAGGCGACTGAAGTCAAACCTATGTAGTCAAACAAAACACCCTCCACGAAAGTGGAGGGTGTTTTGTTTTTGGGGATAAAAACTGTTGCTAATTTTAGCTAGTGTTTTAGGATTATAGTTGTAACTAACTGTAATGGTTCAATCAGGTATTAACCAACGCAAAAACCTAGCCATGTCTCTCCGAAGAGGGGGCTATTCGTATTCAGAAATACAGAAATTTGTGTCCGTACCAAAGGCCACGCTTTCGTATTGGTTTCGAGACATAAAGTTGTCTGAGGCTCAAACTAAAAGACTTGAAGAAAAACAGTTTGAGGCTATCAAAAATGGTGGCGCAACCCGATCAAAAAAGGTGGCTGAGGAAATAGAAAAAATTGAGCAGAGTTCGATTAAAGATATTCAAGAAATTACTAAACGCGAGCTCTGGCTGATGGGCATTATGCTTTACTGGCGCGAACGAGTTAGTGATAGGGACTTAAAGCACGGAGTTAAATTTACGAGCTCTGATCCTTACTTGATTAAACTATTTATAAAGTGGTTAAAAGAAGTCGGACAATTAGAGGATTCGGAAATTACTTTTGATATATTTATGCCCCTCAATCGGAGGAAGGATTTAACTAGGGCTGTGGAGTATTGGGCAGGCATTTCTGGCTATTCTCAGAAGGTATTTCAGCATGCCTATTTCCAGAAAGAAAAACCTACAAAAAAGACCAAAAAGAAGGTTGAAAAGCGAAAAGTTAGCCGTGCCGAGTTTGGCCTATTAAGGATTCGCGTAAAAGCTAGTTCAATGCTTGCCAGACAGATGGTGGGTTGGATAAAAGCTATCCAAAGTAAGATATAGGATTTTATCAAGGTTTAGGGGCCTTATTTATTGAGTTTGAGGTCATTGAAATAGGCTGTTTGATTTATAAAAAAAGTTAACTTATACTTCTTGGATATGACTAAAAAAATATTTATTTCTTTGGGTATTATAGTGGCAGTAATTATCATTGGAGTAATCCTTGTGACGAGGCATGCTACAGCCCCAGACACGGCTTCAAATTCTCCAACTCCATCGCATTCAACTTCACCAACGGCAACTCCTTCAGCCACTGCTTCACCAAGCGTCAGCCCATCGGCTACTCCGGTTAAAACATATACTCTTGCTGACATAGCTCTGCATCCTAATCAGGCGAGTTGCTGGGTGACAATTGATGGTTCGGTCTATGACCTTACTAGTTGGATTAAACAGCATCCAGGAGGTTCGGCTCGTATCCTTTCTATTTGTGGTAAGGATGGTAGTGTAGCGTTTAGCACCCAACACAGCGGTGATGCAAGGCCAAACGAAGTGCTCAAAACATTTTTTATCGGTACGCTAGCTCAATAGAATGATTAATATCGATGATTTTAAGAAAGTAGAACTCAAGGTGGTCAAGGTTTTGAGTGCTGAAAAAATAGAGGGCTCAGACAAGTTGCTCAAGCTTCAGGTAGATCTTGGAGTTGAACAACGGCAGATACTCTCTGGGATAGCCAAACACTATCAGCCTGAAGAGTTGGTGGGCAAGCAGATTGTAATTATCGCCAACCTAGAGCCACGACAAATGATGGGCCTAGAAAGTCAGGGGATGGTTCTT